>DATIVB010000313.1:0-3327 GCA_035466375.1 Chondromyces sp. | reverse complement strand
GGATACCGCAGGCGGCGATGCGCGCCGAGAAAGGCAGACGATGTCCATACGAGCGGTATTCGAGCCCGCCCCCAGCCGATCCGAGGCCGCCGGCACGCTCGTCCTCCGCGACGAGTCCCGCCTCATGCTGCAGCGCGCCCTACCGGAGGATGCGCAAAGGGTGGAGCGCTTCCTCGGCGGCCTCGACGCCGGAGAACGCCGGCAGGTGGCTGAGAGCCTCCGCCTGGAGGAGGGCGATCTCGACGACTTCCTCGAGGAGACCGCCAGCAGCTTCGGCGGCGAGGCCTTCTTCACCGAGCCGGAGGGCGGCGGGCCGGTGAGCTCGTTCGCGGCCTATCGCCTCATCGACGACGAGCGGACGGCCGCGATCGCCCTCGCGGTGCTGCCCGAGCTGCGCCGCAAAGGAGCCGGCAGCCTCCTGCTGGAGCGGCTCGCGGTGCTCGCCGCGCGGCGCGACGTGGAGAAGCTGCTGGGCGCCGCCAGCGCCGACAACCGCGGCCTGGCCGAGCTGTGCCGCCGCTCCGGCCTGGCGGCCGACGAGAGCCGCAGCGACGGGCGCGTCACCTACGAGCTCGGGGTCGAGGACCCGGAGCTCGCCGACTCGCCCGGGGGCCTCGCAACAAGGGTTTTCACCGCGGCCTCGATGCAGTCTCTGTTCCGGCCGCGCTCGGTGGCCGTGGTGGGTGCTTCCCGAAATCCGGACAGCGTCGGCCACCGCATCCTGACCGCCCTGCTCGGCAGCCGTTTCGCCGGTCCCGTGTACCCGGTCAATCCCGAGGCGGGGCACGTCGCCGCGGTCAGGGCCTACCCCTCGATCGGCGAAATCGGGGCGGAGGTCGACCTGGCGGTGATCGCGGTTCCGGCCCGGGCCGTGCCCGACGTGGTGGAGCAGTGCGCGGAGGCGGGCGTCAAGGCGTTGGTCGTGATCACGGCCGGCTTCGCCGAGACCGGGGAGGACGGCCGCCGGCGCCAGGACGAGCTCCGCGACCGGGTCCGCGGCCACGGCATGCGGATGATCGGCCCCAACTGCCTGGGGCTGATCCACACCGACCCCGAGGTTCGCCTCAATGCGTCGTTCGCGCCGCGCATGCCGCCGCGGGGGACGGTGGGCCTGTGCTCGCAGTCGGGGGCGCTGGGCATCGCGATCATCGAGCTCGCGCGGCACCTCGGACTCGGGCTGTCGTCCTTCGTGAGCGTCGGCAACAAGGCCGACGTGTCGTCGAACGATCTGCTCGAGTACTGGGAGGAGGACGCCGACACCGACGTGATCCTGTTCTACCTGGAGTCCTTCGGGAACCCGCGCCGCTTCGCGCGCATCGCCCGTCGGGTGTCGCGCCGCAAGCCGGTGGTGGCCGTGAAATCGGGCCGCACCGAGGCGGGGGGGCACGCCGCCAGCTCGCACACCGCGGCGCTCGCCGCCGCCGACACCACGGTGGAGGCCCTGTTCCGGCAGACCGGCGTGATCCGCGCCGACACCCTCCAGTCGATGTTCGCCATCGCCCGTGCTCTGACCACGCAGCCCCTGCCGAGGGGCCGCAGGCTCGCGGTTGTCACCAACTCGGGCGGCCCGGGGATCCTGTGCGTCGACGCCGCCGAGGCTGCCGGTATGGAGGTGGAGCCGCTCGCCGACGAGACCCGGAACAGGCTGCGGGAGCTGCTGCCCGAAGAGGCCAGCACGCACAACCCGGTGGACATGATCGCCTCCGCCGGGCCGCAGGAGTACCGGCGGGTGGTGGAGGCCGTGCTGTGCGCCGACGAGGTCGATGCCCTGGTGGTCATCTACACGCCGGTGGGGCTCTTCGACACCGGGGCGGTCGGCGATGCCGTGGCCGAGGCGGTGGAAGCCGCCCGGACCTCGGGCGGCGCCGACAAGCCGGTCCTGGCGTCCATCATCGGCGGCGAGCAGGAGCGGTTCGTGCTCGAAAGCGGCAGCGGCGAGCAGGTCCCGGTGTACCGGTTTCCGGAGGAGATGGGCCGGCTGCTCGGCCAGGCCGCCGGCTACGCCGAGTGGCGCCGGTCCGACCGCGGGTCGTTCCGGGACTTCGAGGACGCGGACCTGGGAGCTTGCCGCGAGATCTGCGCCGAGGCCTTGCGGGCCCGCGGGGCCGGCTGGTTGTCGGTGGACGAGGCGCGGGCGGTTCTCGAATCGGCCGGCATGACGGTCGCCGAGGGCGGGGTCGCTGGCGACGAGGACGCGGCGGTGGCCATTGCCGATGAGGTGGGGTACCCGGCGGCGGTGAAGCTCGCATCCCTCGAGATCGTCCACAAGACCGAGATCGGCGGCGTCGCGCTCGACCTCGAGAACGGGGACGAAGTGCGCGGGGCGTGGCGCCGGATCCACGAGCGGCTCGAGGAGGAGGGCCGCCTCGACGCCATGGAAGGGGTGCTGGTGCAGCCCATGCTGGGCGACGGCACCGAGGTGATGATGGGCGTCAACCAGGACCCGCTCTTCGGGCCGGTGGTGGCTTTCGGCCTCGGCGGCATCCACGTGGAGATTCTCCGGGACGTGGCCTTCCGGACGTCGCCGATGACCGATCGCGACGCCCGCGAGATGGTGCGCGAGGTCAAAGGCTTCCGTCTGCTCGAGGGCTACCGCGGGCACGCCGCCGCCGACCTGGAGGCCCTCGAAGAGGCCCTGCTCCGCCTGTCGTTCCTGGTGGACGGCCTGCCGGAGATCGCGGAGATCGACCTCAACCCGGTCTTCGCGTGCCGACCCGGCGACGGCTACCGGATCGCCGACGCCCGCATCAGGGTGGAGCCGCCGGACGAGCGGCGACCCTGAGGCGGCACTGTACAAAGGAGGATCTGATGAGTCTGCAACGCCAAACCTATCTCGTGATCGGGCTGCTCGTCGAGCTCGGGCTCGCCCTCGGCGTGTGGGTGTCCGCATGGTGGCTGCTGCTTCCGGCGCTGCTCGCCCTCGGCATGATCACCGCGGCCCTGTCGGGGATCTGCACCATGACCCGCGTGCTGGGAGCGCTGCCGTTCAACCCCTCGAGCTCGGGCGACATCCGCAGCGCGCCGTGACCGCCGACGCCGCCATGCCGCCGAAGCGGCGGAGCCGGACCGAGGAGGTGCGTCAGTCGGTGTCGTCGGGCAGGCCGTAGATGGCCCGGAGCAGCTCGCCCGACGAAGCGGTCTTGCTGACGAACGCCTCGGCCCCCGCCTCCCGCATCGATTGGGCGATGCCGTCGTCGTCGTGCATCGACAGGCCGATCACCCGCAGCTCGGGGTGCTCGGACTTGATGCGGCGCGTCGCTTCGATGCCGTCCATTTCCGGCATCGAGACGTCCATCAGCACGACGTCCGGACGCAGCTGCCGGCTCA
>DATIVB010000312.1:0-5748 GCA_035466375.1 Chondromyces sp. | reverse complement strand
TCGCGAGCCGTTCCCGACTGGCCGTGGCCCGCCAGGTCGATGGTGACCACCGTGTGGGTCGGTGCGAACTCGTCGACCTGCGGCAGCCAGAAGCTCTGGTTGCACATCCAGCCGTGGATGAAGACCAACGCCGCCGAGCCGCTGCCGGCCACGGTGTAGGCGATGGCCACGCCGTCGGGCGCCGGCACCGTCCCCGCACCGGCCGCCGTTGGTATCGGTTCCCCGGCCGCCGCGGGGGTCGGCTCCTCTGCCACAGGCGCCGGCGGCTCATGGGTCCCGCCGCAGGCAACAACGACGAGCAAAGCAAGCACTGTGATCCACTTCATGAAGACCTCCAGCAGCAGGGGAGTGTAGCTCATGCGTTCCGCCAGCGTCGCAAACACGAAGGCCAACCGGCCCACCCGAAAAAACGCAGAGGCGCAGAGGCGCAGAGCCGCCCGCCCACCCACGAAAAACCACGAAGACACGAAGTCACGAAGAAATCACGAAGGCCACCCGCCCACCCTATCGAACGCAAAGACCCAAAGACGCGGTCGCCGGGAGAAATGCCCTTCCGCTTCGTGGCGGCAGTACGGCAGTCGATCGGATCGCCTGCCGCCGGCGAGAAGCGGGCACTGTGCCTTCTCTGTGCCCTCCGTCCCTCAGTGGTTTGGGCGGGCGGGTGGGAACTCAAAACTCAAAACTCAAAACTCAAAACTGAGAGCGGCTCCGCCTCTCCAACGTTCCAACGTTCAACGTTCCAACGTTCAACGAATCGTGTGGCCGTCCAACCTGCATCCGTGCCGCGTGCGAAGAGGGCCGGTCAGTCTGCGGCCGCGCCCCCCGACGGCCCGGCCTGCGCGAGCAGCCTGGCGATCGGCCGCAGCTCCATCCACCACTGCTCCTTGGGCCGCTGGTGCGGCACGTCGACCCTGCGCTTCAGGCCCTCGAGGTCGTTGAACTCGACCCGCCCGTCCTGCAGGCCGACTGCCAGGGCGGCGGCGGTCCCGGCCTCGGCCTCGTCGATGAGGCGCTCGACACAGCGCTTGGCGAGGCGGGTGGCGAGGATGCGGTCGAACGGCGTCGGGTTGCCGCCCTGCTGCTGGTGGCCGAGGATCGCCTGCCGCACCTCGAATACGTCGCTGCCCTCCTCCTCGAAGAGGGCGACCATGAACTGGGTGTTGTAGCACTCGTTGGCGAGCTCGCTGCGGATCATGAGCCCGAGCCGTTTGCCGCTCGAAAATCCTGCGACCAGGTTCTCGACGTCGGCCTGCAGGTCGGAGATGGATACGCCCTCCTCGTTGAGGTACACGCGTTCGGCGCCGCTGGCGAGGCCGGCCATGAGGGCCAGGTAGCCGCAGTAGCGGCCCATGACCTCGACCACGAAGCAGCGCCGCGACGCCACCGCCGACTGTTTGATCTTGTCCACTGCCTCGACGATGGCGTTGAGCGCGGTGTCCGCGCCCACCGACAGCTCGGACCCGGGAAGGTTGTTGTTGATGGTCGCCGGCAGGCAGATGATGGGTATGTTGAACGCCGGGAACGGCTCGCGGCGCACCGCCAGGCGCAGGCAGGCGTCGTAGCCCGACCAGCCGCCGATCATCAGCAGCCCGTCGATCCCGAGGTCTTCGATGTTGCGCGCGATGGCGTAGAAGTCCTTGCCGTACGGTACCTTGCGGTTGACACCGAGCTCGCAGCCACCGGTCTTGGTCCAGCCGCGGACGCTCATCCAACCGAGCTCCTCGATGTCGCCGTCGATCAGCCCCTGGAAGCCGCCCGTGACGCCCAGCATCTGGTGGCCCTCGTCGAGGCCGATGCGGACCGCGGCCCGGGTCGCGGTGTTCATCCCCGGCGCCGGCCCGCCCGAGGACAGCACCGCCAGCCGCAGCCGGCGCCGATCGGGCCGCGGTGGGTTGGGCAGCGAGCGCAGGAGGGTCTGCAGGGTGTCGATGTTGTCGGAGAACCCGCTGCCGCGCAGCCGCAGGGCCTCGTTGAAGTCGCGGGCCTTGACCGCTTCGGTGATCGCGCGGGTGGCGGCGACGCAGTCGGCAAGGGGCTGGCGGATGACCCGGTTGTGGCGCATGCCGACGAGCTGCGGCGGCTTGTCGGGGCCCGCCTCGAGGACCTCGAGGACCGCGGCGTTGCCGACCAGGGTGCCCATCAGACGGTCGTACGCACTCGGCTGGCCGCCGCGCTGGACGTGCCCGAGGATGGTGACCCGGACATCCTCCTCCATGCGTTCCTCGAGCAGTTGCTTGATGTAGCTCGAGGTGATCGGCCGGCCTTCGCTGTCCACCGCGCCCTCGGCGACGATGACGATGGAGTCGCGGCGACCCGCCTCGCGGCCGGCGCGAAGCCGCCGCGGCAGGATCTCCTCGAGCGCACTTCGGGTCGGCGGCTCCTCGGGAATCAGGACCGCGTCGGCGCCGGTCGCGAGCGCGCTCATCAGCGCCAGGTACCCGCAGTTGCGGCCCATGACCTCGACCACGAAGGTGCGCTGGTGGCTGGCGGCGGTGGCGCCGATCGCGTCCACGGCCTCGGTGATGCGGTGCAGGGCGGTATCGGCGCCGATCGCCATGTCGGTGCCGATCATGTCGTTGTCGATGGACGCTCCGAGGCCGGCGATCGAGAGGTAGGGGTGTCTCTCGGCCGCCTCGCGGCTCAGGCGGCCGGACTCCACGAGCTCGGCCAGCAAACCGGACCACTCGTTGTGGAGCACGTCGGCGGCGGTCAGGCTGCCGTCGCCGCCGATGACGATGAGGAAGTCGATGGAGGCCTCGACGAGGTTCCTCGCGGCCTCGAGCCGGCCCTCCCGGGTCTCGAATGCCTGGCTGCGGGCGGTGCCGATGACAGTCCCGCCCTTGTGCATGATGCCGCCCACCGCGTCCCAGCTCAGCGGCTTGAAGGCTTCGCCGCCCTCGACCAGCCCCCGGAAACCCTGCATGACGGCGACCGGCTCGATGCCGGCCTCGAGGGCGGTGCGAACCGCCGATCGCAGTGCCGCGTTCATCCCCGGCGCGTCACCGCCGCTGGTGAGGATCCCGATCCGTCTTTTCTCCTGGTGCTCTCCGTTCATGGGTGGTTCTGCCGGCCTCCGATCCGAAGCGGCATTCTAATGCAATTCGCGGCGGGCCGGGCCCGCCACGAATTGCAGATGGAGATCCCGACATCTTCCCAAAGCGGCAGGGAGGGGTGGACGGCAAATCCGAAATCCGAAATCCGAAATCCGAAATCGTCTCCCTCGACCCCTCCCCGCTCCAATCCACCGGGCGGGCGGTCGGCATTCCGAATTCCTAATTCCTAATTCCTAATTCCTAATTCAGACCCTGTCTCGTTATACTCATCCGATGAGCTCCACCGCCCTGCGCGCCCTGCTCCTCGATCTCGACGACACGCTGATCGGCAACCCGATGGACCGGTTCATCCCCGCCTACTTCGAGGCGCTCGAGTCCTTCGTCGCCGAGGTGGTGTCGCCGAAGCGCTTCATCGCCGAGCTGCTCGCGGCGACGCGGGCCATGGGACGCAATGACGGCACGGGGCCGTCGAACGAGGAGGTCTTCGCGGCGGCCTTCTACCCCGCCCTCGGCATGCCGCGGGAGGAGCTCGAGCCGGTTCTCGAGCGCTTCTACCGCGAGGCCTTCCCGGCCCTCGCGCCGTTGGTCGCGCCGCGCGCGGCGGCGCCGCGGCTGGTCGAGTGGGCGCAGCGGCGCGGGTTGCAGGTGGTGATCGCCACCAACCCGCTGTTCCCGCGCACCGCGATCGAGCAGCGCATGGCCTGGGGCGGGGTCGGCGTCGACCGTTTCGACTACGACCTGGTGACCAGCTACGAGAACTGCCGCGCCACCAAGTCCGATGCCGCGTACTACCGGGGCATCCTCGAGGTCCTCGGCCGGCGGCCGGAGGAGTGCCTGATGGTGGGCGACAACTGGGGGTGGGACATCGTGTCCGCCGCGCAGGCAGGGATCCCGGGGTACTGGATCGCGCCGCCCGATGCGGAGCCGGACGGCGCCGGGGCCGAGCCGGTGGGCCGCGGCAGCCTCGACGACTTCCTGGCGGCGGCGCTCGACGGCGACCTCGGCGGGAAATCGGCCCGCTCCGCCGCGGGGGAGGCCGCGCGATGACCGCGGAGGAGCTGCGCCGGCGCCTCGACGAGCAGGTGGTGGTGACGGACGGCGCCATGGGTTCGGAGCTGCTGCGCCGGATCCCCGAGGGGTCGCGCCTCGACCTCGCGGTGCGCGAGCACCCGCAGGCGGTGCTCGACATCCACCTCGCCTACATCGAGGCCGGCGCCGGGCTGATCGAGACCGCCACCTTCGGAAGCTCGCGGCCGCGCCTCGAGCGCGGCCGGATGGGCGACCTCACCGAGGAGGTCAACGCCGCGGCGGTCAAGCTGGCGCGCGAGGCGCGGGAGATCTCGGGCCGCGACGTCCTGGTGGCGGGGTCGATCGGCCCGCTGGCCGGGGTCCTGGACCTCGACGAGCCAGAGGGCCGCGCCATCATCCCCGACGCCCACGCCGAGCAGGCCGCGATCCTCGCCGGCCGCGGCGCCGACCTCCTGATCCTCGAGACCTTCTTCCGGCTCGACGAGCTGCTGATCGCGGTGGCGGCGGCGCGCAGCGTCACCGATCTGCCGCTGGTGGCGATGATGACCTTCGCCCACGAGCGGCCCCCGCACCCGTACCGGGAGCAGGCGGAGCAGGTCGACCGGCTGGCCGAGCTCGACCTGGCGGCGATCGGCGTCAACTGCGCGCCCGGTCCGATGGGGGCGATCGAGATCCTGCGCCAGGTGCGCCAGACGCGGCTGCCGCTGGCCGCGGCGCCCAACTCCGGCATGCTGCTGCAGCGCGAGGGCCGCATGATGATGCCGCCGGCGACCCCCAGCTACCTTGCGCAGTTCGCGCGCCAGGCGGTGAGCCTGGGCGCGGCCGTGGTCGGCGGCTGCTGCGGCACCGGCGCCGAGCACATCCGCGCCATCGCCGACGCGGTGCGCGGGCTCAAGCCCGTGCGGCGGACCGGGACCTCCGCGGTCGTGCTCGAGAGCGAGCCGGCGCCCGAACCGGTGCGGCCGTCCTCGTCGCTCGCGGCGAAGCTCGCGCGGGGCCGCTTCGTGCGGCTGGTGCAGCTCGACCCGCCGAAGGGCACCAACGCCGGCGCCCTCATCGAGGCCTCAGCCGCCATCGCCGCCCACCCCGATGTCGACGGGGTGGACATCAACTCCAACCCACTGGCCCGGCTGCGCATGGACCCGCTGTTTCTCGGCCAGCTCATCCAGCAGCGGACCGGCCTCGAGACGGTGCCCCACGTCACGCCGCGCGACGCCAGCCTGATGGGGCTGCAGTCACAGCTCCTCGGCGCCTGGACCGGCGGCATCCGCAACCTGCTGGCGGTGACCGGCGACCCCTCGCAGCTCGGCGACTACCCGGGCGTCCACGACGTCTACCACGTCGACATCTTCGAGCTCGTCCGCGCGCTGTCGCGGATGGCGGAGGGCTACGACTGCGCGGGCAACCGCATCGGCGACCCGCCCGGCTTCCTGATCGGCGTCGCGGTCAACCCCGCCGCCGCCGACGTGCAGGCCGAGGCCGACCGCCTGCGGCGCAAGGTGGACAACGGCGCGCACTTCGCCATGAGCCAGGTGGGCTTCGAGTGGACGGCGTGGGAGCGTTTCACCGAGCTCTTCGGCGGCACCCTGCCGATCCCGACCCTGGCCGCGGTCTGGCCGCTGCGCTCGCTCAAGATGGCGCTCCGCCTGCACCACGAGGTGCCCGG
>DATIVB010000311.1:0-5746 GCA_035466375.1 Chondromyces sp. | reverse complement strand
CGGGCGGCGCGAGGCCGAGGGCCGCACGGTCCAAAACCGTCTCGGCCGGTCGCGTCACCACCGGCGCGATCACCGCGGGGCGCAGCTTCAGGGCCTCGCACACCAGGTGCCAGACCTCCTGCGGATCCCACGGCGTGAGTGAGATCAGGGTGCCGGCTGGGAAGTTCTCCTGCACCAGCTGCAGGGCCTGTGGGTCGGCGTGGGTGGGGCCGTCCTCCCCTGTCTTGAGCCCGGCGTGGGCGAGGACCAGGAAAAACGGCTTGAAGGGGCCGGGCGCCACGGCTCGCCTCGCCTGGCTACCGATCGCGTGCAGGCGGGACGCGATGTGCCCGAGGGGGGCGATGAACGCCCCGTAGGAGGAGCCGACGCCGATGTGGTGGCCGTAGGTGGAGAGCCCGGACATGACCGCGGTGATGGCGTCCTCGCAGATGCCGCCGATGGTGATGAGGCGCGCCTCGGGGTTCGAGCGCGCGTTCCAGAATCCTTCGGCGAACCCCTTGCTGCCGGCGGCGACGCTGGTCGAGCCGAGGAGGTCGGCGGCGGCGATCATGAGCGCGCCGTGGCTGACCTGGTTGCAGTGGCCGAGAACCTTGCCGAGCTCGCCGCGCAGGGTGGTCCTCGAGCCGGGCTCGAGCTTCAGGTGGGGCGGCGTGTCGGTGACTGCCGCGGCGTTCTCGAACACCGCTTCCACCCGGGGCGCACCGGCGCGCGGGCCGCGCCCGCGCGCCGCGAGCCGCCCGCGCGCCCGGCGCAGGCGATCGGCCAGCACCTCCACCATGCCGGCGCGCGAAACGACGGCGCGGCGCACCGCGAGCAGAGCCTGCCAGTAGCAGGACTCGACCACCGCCGCGTCGTCGCCCCGGCGGCAGGGCGGGTCGGCGGCGTCACAGCGGGGGATCTCCAGCTCCGCCAGCTCCTCGAGCGGCTTGGCGGCCGCGTAGAAGTCGGCCGAGCAGAGCGTGTGGCCGGCGCCGTGCGAGGCGCGCCCCTCCATGCCGTAGCGCCAGCCCTTGACCGTGCGGTAGACCAAGGCGGTGGGCTGTCCGTTTGCGAGGTCGCGCGCGATCCGCTGCGCGGCGATGACGGCCTGGATGTCGGTGCCGTCGGGCACCGTGACGACGTTCCAGTCGTGGAGCAGGGCGAGCTCGGCCGGCGTCCACTGGACGTAGTCGCCCGGGCGTCCATCCTCGCGGCAGACGTGGTCGCTGTCGATCGAGGCCTGGTTCCAGTCGATGTGCAGGAAGGCGTTGCCGAGCGAGGCGGTGCCCGCGGCGGCCAGCGCCTCGGCGGCGCGGCCGGGCGTGAGGCCACCCTCACCTTCGACGATGTGCACGCGCGGCGGGTCGGCGCCGTAGAAGTCGGCCGCACCGAGGGCGAGGCCGAGCGACGAGGGCAGGCCGACGCCGGAGGCGCCGGTGGCGAGGCGGACGAAGGGCGTGGCGGGCGTCGGGTGTCCGTCGAGGGCCTTCGCCTCCATCTCGCGGAACAGGGGCGTGTCGGTGATCGGGTTGCGGCGGAAGCCGAGGAGATCCTCGAGGCGCAGCTGGTGGCGGAGCTTCGAGGGTAGGAGCTCGGGCGCACCGGCGCGGGCGATCTCGGTGCGGAGGGCCCACATCGCGTACAGGCCGAGGGCCTTGTGGCCGGCGGCGTAGGAGATCACGTCCGCGTCCGGGCGCAGGGGGTCGGCGAGGTCGTAGTCGAGGCCGTCGAACAGCAGGCAGGCCACGAAGCGGCCCGACGAGATGGAGCCACCGGGGTGCCCCGACGTCGGCACGTAGTTGAACATCAGGGCGCACAGGGACCGGTAGATCTCGTCGAGCTCGGTGAAGGCCGCAAGCTCGGCCTGAGACAGCGGTGGTTCCGACGCGGCTCTTTCGCCGTCCACCTCGATCATCCGTGCCCGTCGGCCCCCGCGCTCGAAACCCATGATGCCTCCCCCTTCGGTGGTCAATAGACGTGCCGCCCTTCGCGGAAGAAGTCCTCGAACCCCGCGCGGTCGACGGCCGCGGCCGCGATCCGGTGCACCGCCTCCTCGAGGTCGGAGAGGGCGGTGGCGATCGAGATGCGGAGATAGTGCTTGCCCTCGGCGCCAATGCGGCCGAACGAACGGCGGTCCATGGTCGCCACATGGTAGCGGTAGAGCAGGAAGAGCTGGAAGAGGGTCGAGGGGCTGGTGTGGGCACGTTGCGGCCCAGGCAGCGATTCGAAGGCGGCCGTGGCCCCGACCTGCTCGCAGGCGCCAGCGATGTTGGGGAACACGTAGAACGCACCGCGAGGGGTCTGGCAGCTGATGCCGTCGATGTCGTTGAGGGCCGGCACCACGACGTCGCGCCGCTGTTGGAAGGCGGAAGCCATCACGCGGAAGCGATCCCCGCTCGTCTGCGAGGCGATGGCGAAGCGGGCCCCCTCCTGGTTGTAGGCCGAGACGCAGGAGAAGTAATTGATGTTGAGGTTGCGGAACTCGCGCGCTTCGGCGGCGCTCGGAAACGCCGCCCAGCCGATCCGCCCGCCGGTCCACGCGAAGCTCTTGGAGGCGCCGGAAACGATGATGGTGATTTTCTCCATCCCCGGCACCGAGGCGATGGAGAGGTGCTCGGCGCCGTCGAAGAGAATGTGCTCATAGACCTCGTCGGAGAAGACGCGCACGTCCCGCGGCGCCCGCTCGAGGATCACCGATGCGATGTCCTCGAGCTGGCGCCGGGTGGCGACCCCGCCGGTGGGGTTGGACGGGAAGTTGAGGTAGATGAGCTTGGTCCGGTCGCTGATGAGCTCGGCCAGGTCGCCGGCGGCGAGCGTGAAGCCGCGCTCCTCGCACAGGTGGAGCGGCTTCGGGACGGCGCCGACGAAGCCGGTGAAGCTCTCGTAGATCGGAAAGCCGGGGGAGGGGTAGATCACCTCCTCGCCGGGGCTGACGTAGGCCTGCTGACAGAGTCCGATCAGCGGTTTCGCGCCGGGGAAGACCACCACCAGGTTCGGCGTCACCTCGAGGCCGCGCGACTCGCTGAGCTGGCGGGCGATCGCCTGCCGCAGCCCGGGGTTCCCCTGTGGATCGCTGTAGTGCGTGTTCCCGGCATCGATCTGGCGCTTGACTTCGTCGCGGATGTCGTCGGCGAGCTCGAAGTCCGGTTCGCCGAGGTTGCAGCGGATGACCCGGTGGCCCGCCGCCTCGACCTCCTCGATGCACGGGCCGATCTTGAAGGCGTTCTCGGTGTCGATGAGCCGAACACGATCCGCGAAGAGCGCCATGTGCTCCTCCTTCGCAGCTCTGTGTCTCGCCGGTCGAGCCCATCTCGACGTTCGACGCTGTGTTCGGGTTCTCTGCCGCCAGTGTAACAGAGAACGACACTGCGTGCCCCGGCCCCTCTGCCCCTCTGCCCCTCCGCCCCTCCGCCCCTCCGCCCCTTTGCCCGGGATCAGGGAGCAGGGAGCAGGGCGGCCCGCCCTGCACGCCGGGCGCGTGCTCAACTGGAGCAGCACCGCTCACGGCAGGTTGTGGAGGCAGCCGGCCCGGCTGCCGGGTGGGTGGGCGGAAATCCGAAATCCGAAATCCGAAATCCACGACATCCGTCTGCCGCGAACCCGGCTGGGCCGACCCTGTGAGCGTTCAGACGTTCTCGGGCTCGATCGACCGGAGTGCTGCCACGACGGGCGGGACGGCTGCGAGCCCCAGAAGAGCCAGCGCGGCGGCGGTCGCGGTGAAGCCGGCCCACGGAATGACGAAGACGCCGACTGCGAGGGCGGCGGCCGCGGCGCCGGCCTCGTCGGCGGCGAATGCGATTCCGGCGCCGCGGCGGGTCGTACGCGAGGCGAGGGCGGCGAGTCCCGGGAAGGCGAGGCCGGTGAGCAGCCCGGCGGCCGCGAGGAGGATCGGCACGACGGCGAGGGGCGCGACGAGGGCCACTCCGCTCGCGAGGACCAGTGACAGGGAGCAGCCCGCCGCGAGGATCGACGGCAGCCAGCGGATCGAGCGGGCGCCGCGGCTCGCCAGGGCCGCGCCGCCAGCGATCCCGGCCATGAAAACCGCGCTCAGGGCGCCGATCTCGGAGTACACCGAGCCTCGCGCCGCCTGCCATCCGGCGAGCAGCAGCAGCCACCAGCCCATCGAGCAGCAGCCGACGACCGCCGCCCCGGTCGGCGCCCTCAGGCGGCGGAAGCGGGTCGAGATCAGCACGGCGGCGACGAGCACCGCGAGAGCCGCTGCCAGCGGCAGCCTCCCGGCTTCGTCGACGGTGCGCGCCAGATGCAGCAGGTCCGGCCGCTCCCTCGCCTCGTGCAGGGCGGCGGCGAGCAGGACCGCGCGCGGTTGACGGGCGGTGTTGGGGGGGGCGCCGAGGTCGAGCCGCTCCCCGACATCGGCGGCGCGATCCGCGTCGACGAGCAGCGGGATCATCTCCGGAATCAGTTCGGCCGCGCCGAGGCCGCGACGCTCGAGCCGTTCCGCGAGGGACGCAGGGTCGAGGTTGACGGACGCATCGGGTCCGCTCGCGATCAGGAGGACCTCCTCACCGGGCAGCACCCGGAGCGCGCCGAAGACGGCCGCCGTAGTGCTCGCGAGGATCGACAGCAGACGCCCGGCTGCGCCGCCGAGATACGTGTCCGCAACGCCCACGCGCAGGACCAGGATCCCGTCGGGCGCCATGTTCGAACGGCAGCGGCGCAGGAACTCGAGAGTCCGGGTGCGGTTGCTCCGCAGGGTCGTCGGGTCCGCATCGCGCAGGATGACGAGGTCCCAGGGCCCGCCGTCCGCAACCGCGCGCCCGGGATCGGTGGTGACCGCGCGCACCCGCGGGTCGGCGAGCGCGGCCCGCATGCCGGGGCCGTACCAGGATCCGATCCGCCGCAGCAGGTCGGGGTCATCCTCGACCACCGTTAGACGCTCGACGGGGTGCCGGATCATCGCCTCGACGCTGCCGTCGACCACGCACCCGACCGCGAACACGCGCCGCGGGTCAGGGTGGAGCAGCATCACGAGGTGGGCCTTCGGGATCACGGCATAGGGGTCGGGGTAGGAGGCGATGAGACGCCCGTTCGCGTAGACTGCGATCGGATCGCCGGCGCTGACCGCGATTTCCTGGTGGCGGGTCTCGGCCCAGGCGCCGAGCTCTCCGGGTACGCCCGACCACTTCCAGCTGGCACGCGCCAGCCCGACGCCGGCGGGCCAGGAGAACGCCACGGACAGCGCGGCCGCTGCGATGGCGGCGGGTCGGCTGCGCCGCCAGAGAAGGCAGGCGACCACTCCGCCGAGGGCCAGACAGAGCGTGGTCGCGGCGCCCGCCCACACCAGGGCGACGCTGAGCAGCGCGCCCCCGATCAGGGAACCGGCAGCCTCCAGTGAATAGGCGCGACCGCCCCCTCCCGAGCCCAGCTCGTGGGCCAGAATCGGAAACGCGAAACCGCCCGCGAAGGCCGCCGGCACGATCGCGGCGAGCCACAGCCAGGCCGCGGAGATCGTCGTGAGCGACTCACCGGCGGCGGCCCCGGTGAGGGCCGGCGCAGCCCGCAGGGCGACGATGCCGAGCGCTGCCAGGGCCAGCATTGCAGCCGGCGCCGAGGCGGCGGCCCACCCGCTGCCGCGAGCCACCCCGATCCTGGCCCCGACCGCCATGCCGACCAGCCACAGTGCCATCACGACGCCCCACGCCATCTCGGAACCGCCCATCGCGGCCATCGCCTCGCGAAGCAGCAGGGCCTGCGCGACCACCGCCGCGAAGCCGAGCGACAGCACCGACCTCCGCGCGTCGCGAAC
>DATIVB010000310.1:0-8464 GCA_035466375.1 Chondromyces sp. | reverse complement strand
GCGGACGTACGGAGCTCTGTCACGTGAACTCGATGGACACTCATCAGGATCAGGGCGTCGGTTCCTCGGTTCCGGTGCCGGCGATCGTGGCCGCAGTGGTGGCGCTGGCCGTTGTTGTCGGTGGCCTCGCGGCGACCCGCGGACTCAGAGATTCCGGCCCCCACCGACTGCTGGTGATCGCCACAGGATCGGAGGACGGGACGTACCACGCCCTCGGCGTCGCGCTGGCGCGAGTCCTGGAAGAGGAGGGTCTGGTCAAGCAGGCGGTGGTCGAGGTCACCGACGGCAGCGTGGCCAACATGAGGCGCATCGGAGAGGCCGACGGCGGCGCCGACCTCGCCTTCGTTCAAAGCGATACGGAGCCGGTTTCGGCGGCCCGTTTGGTGGCCCCGCTCTACGATGAGGTGCTGCACATCCTGGTGGCGGAAGGCATCGCCGACGAGGTTCGGGCCATCCACGATCTGGCGGGCCGCAGGGTGGCAGTGGGACCGGCGGGCTCCGGGACCCGCCAGCTCAGCGCGCGGGTCCTCGGCCACTTCGCCGTCGCGGTGGGCGAGGAGTTCGAGGTGAGCGCCTCGGCCGCCGCGGAGGGGCTCCAGGACGGTTCCGTCGACGCCGCCTTCATCCTGACCTCGATCCCTTCGCGTCTCATGGACGAGCTGGCGACGACGGACGCAGTCCGCTTCTTGAGCCTCGGCGATCCCCAGGAGGCCGGCAACGAGTCGGATGCTCTGGCGCTCGTCTTCCCGAGCATCAAGGCGACCACGATCCCGCGTTCGACGTACGTCGGCCTGCCGAGGCGCCCGGTCCGTACCATTGCCGTCTCCGCACTGCTCGTCGCCCGCGAGGGCCTCGCGCCCGACCTCGTTCGCGAAATCACCGAGGCGGTTTTCGAGCACCGCGGCGGCGCCGGGGGACTCGAGGGCGTCGAGCTCGTGGTGGCGCAGAGGATCCGCGAGGACTTTCGCCCCGGCGCCCACGTGATCCCCTTCCACGAGGGCGCCGCGAGCTACTACCTCCGCGAGGAGCCGCCGTTCTTCGTCGCCTACGCGGAGGCCATCAGCCTCGGGCTGACGCTGCTGGTGGGGGCGTACTCCGCGTTCCTCGGCCTGCGCGAGTGGATGAAGCGTCGCATGAAGAACCGCGTCGACGCGTACCTTCTGGAGGTCGCCGGGCTGGCCTCGGACCTCGGAGAGCTGACGGCGGAGCAGCTGACCGAGCACCGCAAGGCGCTCGAGCGGATCCGCCACCGGGCGTTCGCCGACCTGGTGGCCGAACGCCTGCCCGCGGACGAGTCGTTCTCGATCCTGCAGAACCACTTTCGCGACGAGTTCGCGGCGGTCAATGCCCGGTTGCGGGAGAAGGGCGGCGTGGGCTGACGGTCCCGGCGGAACGCGGGCCGACGCCGACTGCACTGTGACCTGCGGCGGAGGACTTCCGTCGATCGCGGGTCAGGGCACTCTGAGGACGAGCGGTCCCGCAGCGTCGCGCAGCGTGACCTGGTCGGCCTCGATCTTCTCGACCGTGAAACCCTCGATCTCCGAGCCCTCGTAGACCTCGACCCCGTTGATCTCGGCAAATGGCCTGACCTGGCGGAAGACGATGAAGTCCAGGCTCAATCTGACGTCGCCGAGGTCGGCGTCGAGGACGTAGACCCGTTCCCCGGTCGGCCCGCGGCCTTGTGGGACGCCGGGAGTCGGCGGCGCGCGGTCGTCGTCTGCGGGAGCGGCCTCTGCCGTGCCGTCGTCCCGGCCTCCCCGACCGTTGCTCTCGGCCTGAGTTGGCCGCGAGAGCCCGCCGCTGTCACCGGCGGCGACGCGTGGTGGGGGAGGTGTGGTCTCCGCCTGGCGTGCTACCGAGCCCGAAGCCGGTTCGTCGGGCCGCGATACGGTCCCGGGAGCCGTCCCTCCGGCCTCGACCAATGGCGCCGGCGCCGCTACGGCACGGTCCCTCCGCGGGGCCGACTCGGACATCGCCCACCAGACCGCGGCCGCGCCCGCGAGGCACGCTGCAGCCGCGATCATGGCCACCGCCGCCCTGCCCAGCCCGCGCCCCGGCCCCCGCGAGGGGTAGGCCATCGGAGGCCGCGCCCGCCCCTCCTGCACGTCGTGCTCGGCGGCGGCCTGGCGCGCCTTGCGCAGGGCGTCGTTGATCAGGCTCACCAGCCCTGGCCCTCGAGGTCGCGGATGGCGCGCCGCACCTGCCACCATCCGAGGTGGTCCCGCCCCTGCACGTAGCCGCAGAGCAGCGCCTTGTCGCAGACCGCGTTGATGAGCCGCGGGATGCCGCGGGAGTAGCGGTGGATCGCCCACATGCCGGGCCGGCTGAAGGTCGGACGGCCGTTGGAGCCGGCGATCAGCAGCCGGTGCTGGACGTAGGCCGAGGTCTCCTGGCGATTGATAGGCCCGAGGTGGAAGCGGACCGTGATCCGCTGCCGCAGCTGCCGCAACTCCTTCCGCTCGAGGCGCTCGCGCAGCTCGGGCTGGCCGATGAGCACGATCTGCAGCAGCTTGTGCTCGTCCGTTTCGAGGTTCGACAGCAGCCGCACCTGCTCGAGCAGCTCCTCGGACATGTCCTGCGCCTCGTCGATGAAGAGCGCGACCACGATGCCGGCGTGGGCGCGGTCGAGCAGGTACTCGTTGAGGCGCTCGACGAGCCGGATGCGGTCGTTGCCGCTGTCGTCGAGGTCGAGCTCGCGCAGCACCGACCGCATGAGCTGGATCGGCGTCATCACCGGGTTGAGGATGAGGGCGGTGGCGTAGCCGTCGCGGAGCTCGTCGAGGACCTTGCGGCAGAGGGTGCTCTTGCCGGCCCCCACCTCGCCCGTGATCTGGATGAAGCCGCGGCGCTCGGTGATGCCGAAGAGGATGTGTTCGAACGCCTGGCGGTGGCGCCGGCTGAAGAACAGGAACCGGGGATCCGGCGTGATGTTGAACGGCGGGGCCCTGAGGCCGTAGTAGTCCTGGTACATCAGTGTCAGCCCGGTGCGGGAGACCGCGCCCGGAACCCGATTGTACCTGCGCAATTCGCTGGCGCGAATTGCAGGGCTCACGCCGACGACAGCTCGGCTCGCAGGCCCTGGACGTTGGTGTAGGTGAAGATCGCGCACAGGGCGAGGATCCACCACTCGCCCGAGAGCGCGGCCCACAGCCCGATGCCGACCGTCAGCACCACCGAGAAGAGCCGCGCCGCGAGGCGGCCCCGGCGGCCGGCCGCCATCTCGGCCGCGGAGGCGGTGATGTGGCCGCCGTCGAGGGGGAGGATCGGCAGCAGGTTCAGGACCGCCCAGCCGAGGTTGACCCACAGCACGTCGTTGAGGACCCGGGCCACAGTCGGCGGCGCGCCGGCGAAGACTCCCGCGGCGCCGGCGAGGAGCACCGCACCACCGATGGCGATCCCGACCGCAGGACCGGCGGCGCTGATCGCGATCTGCTGGGCCGCCGTCAGCGGCCGCGGGCGGCTCCACCCGGTCATGCCGCCGAAGGCGACGAGCCGGATCCACGGCTGCAGTCCGAGGCGGCGGCCGGCGAAGGCGTGGCCGAGCTCATGGGCGAGCACCCCGAGGACGACGACGGCAATCCAGCTCAGCATCCACAGCGGTTCGCGGTGCCCGCCGATCAGCCAGGCGGTGACGAAGAAGAAGGGGTCGATCCGTAGCGGAAAACCGCAGACCTGGAGGCCGCGCCGCCCCCCGCCGCCATCAGCCGGTGGGTCGCCATTCGGGTGCTCGAATCGGTACGGAGAAGGGTCCACAGTGCGTCAGTATCGCATGGTGTTCCGGCGGCTCGAGATCGTGCGCACTCCAGAGCACCAACCTGCGGTTCGCGGGGGTGGCGGCGATGGTGCTGACTCGGCCCGCTCTCAGGTCGCTGAAGGGGTTTCAGCCCTCGTTCGCGTGCTCGACGCCGGTCCCCATGAGGGTGGCGACGTGGTCGTCGGCAAGGCTGTAGTAGACCATGCGGCCGTCGCGCCTCGCGCGCACGAGATCGCGGTCGCGGAGCAGGCGCAGCTGGTGGGAGACCGCCGACACCGAGAGCTCGGCGAGCGCCGCGAGGTCGCAGACGCACAGCTCCTCGGTGACGGTGAGCGCGTGCAGGATCTTGAGCCGGGTGGGGTCCGACAGGGCGGAGAACAACCGGCTGACGCGTTCGATGGTCTCTCCGGACAGGGCTTTCTGCTGGACGAAGGCCACGGCCTCGGGGTCGATCTCGTTGATCGTGCACACATCCAGGGTTGCGTCGTTCTCGTTCATGGCTTCAATCTCTCCGAGTCGGCTGCCGTTGGCAGGGCCGGCCGACTCTGTTCATCGCGCCTTGACGGCTTTGTGGCCGTAGAAGATCAAACCGGCCTCGCCGTCCCACGAGATCCGCCGGAACTCCAGGCGCACCGGCATTCCGACCTCGAGCTCTCCCGGGTCCGCGAGATCGCCCACCTGAACCATGACCCGGAGCCCGTCCATCACCTCGACGAGCGCGATCGGCAGCGGCGTCTGCTCGGTGAAGCCCGCCGGCGGGACCCGCACCACGGTGAAGGTCACGACCTTCCCCTCGCGGGGCAGGACGATGGTCTCGAAATCCGCTCCGGCGCAGGCGGGGCACTTCACCCGCGGCGGGTAGAGCAGCTTGCCGCAGGCGCGGCACTTCGAGGCCTCGAGCCGGTAGCGCTGCGGAAACTCGCGCCAGGAACGCGCCGGGGAAATCATGACGCCACCTCCAGGATGTGCACGACCGAGCTGCCGCCCGAGCCGCCCATGTTCTGGGCGAGACCGATGCGCGCTCCCTCCACCTGCCGCTGCCCGGCCTCGCCGCGCAACTGGCTGACGATCTCGGCGATCTGCGCGGCGCCGGTCGCGCCCACCGGATGGCCCTTGGACTTGAGGCCCCCCGAGGTGTTGACCGGGATCTTGCCGCCGATCGAGGTGAGCCCGTCTGCCGCCGCCTTGCCACCGTAGCCCGGATCAAAGAGGCCGATCGCCTCGGTGGCCATGATCTCGGCGATCGTGAAGCAGTCGTGGACCTCGACCACGTGCAGGTCTTCAGGCTTGCGGCCCGCCATGCGGTAGGCCCGCTCGGCGGCCAGCCGCACCGCGCGGAGCCCGGTGAGGTCGTCGCGGTTGGCGAGGCTGATGGTGTCGGTGGCGAGGCCCGAGCCGGAGATCTTGACTACCGGGCGCCCTCCGGCGAGCTCGCGCGCCCGCTCGACCGTGGTCAGCACCAGCGCGGCGGCGCCGTCGGTCACCGGCGAGCAGTCGAGCAGCCGCAGCGGGTCGGCCACCATGGTCGACTCGAGCACGTCCTTGATCGTCACCTTGAGGTGGTACTGGGCGTGCGGGTTGAGGAGCCCGTTGGCGTGGTTCTTGACCGCCACTGCCGCCAACTGCTCGACGGTGGTGCCGAAGCGCGCCATGTGCGCCCGCGCCAGCATCGCGTAGAGGCCAGGGAAGGTGATGCCGTGGAAGCCCTCCCACTCCTGGTCGGCGGCGGTGCCGAGCGCGTAGGTGGCGTCGGCGCCGTCCACGTCGGTCATCTTCTCGACCCCGGAGACGAGCACCGTGTCGGCGAGTCCGGCGGCCACTTCGGCGAAGCCGGCCCGCACTGCGAGCCCGCCCGAGGCGCAGGCGGACTCGACCCTCGAGGCCGCGACGCCGGCCATCCCGAGCTCGTCGGCGAGCAGCGACGCGAGGTGCTCCTGGCCGACGAAGAGGCCCGGCGACATGCAGCCGACCGTGATCAGGTCCACCGAGTCGACGCCGGCGTCGGCGAGGGCGGCGACCGCCGCCTTCGCCCAGATGGTGCGCAGCGAGTCTCCCCAGAGCTCGCCGAACTCGGTCATTCCGACTCCGATGACAGCAACGTCTCGCATGACAACCCCCCTCACTCGGCCATGCGGATCTTGCCGCGGAGCTTGGCGTAGGTCCCGTAGTCGATGTAGATCTGGTGCTCGTCGAGCTGCGGGCGGGTCCTGGGCGCCCGGTCGCGCACCGCGTCGACGCGATCGCTGACCCGGAACACGAAGGAGTCCGAGCCGGCGCCGGAGCCGAAGGAGGTCAAGAGCACCAGATCGCCGGGCTTGGCGATGTCGAGGACCGCCGTGAAGCCGATCGGCGAGGCGCCGGAGTAGGTGTTGCCGAGCCACGGCGACAGCCAGCCGGTCTCGAGCTGCTCCTGGGTGAAGCCGAGCTTCTTGCCGACCCGCATCGGGAACTTGCCGTTGGGCTGGTGGAAGATGGCGTGGGCGAAGTCCTTCGGTTCGAGACCCACCTTCTCCATCATGCCTTTGGCCGAGCTCATGCTGGTTCGGAAGTAGGCGGGCTCCCCTGTGAAGCGGCTGCCGTGGCGCGGGTAGTGCATGTACTCGCGGCGCCAGAAATCCGGCGTGTCGGTGGTCCACGAGTAGGTGTCCACCACCTCGGCGATGAGACGCTCGCTGTCGCTGCCGAAGATGAAGCTGGCCGCGCCGGCCGCCGCCGAGTACTCGAGGGCGTCTCCGGGAGCGCCTTGCGAGGTGTCGGCGCCGATACCGACCGCGTACTTCACCTCGCCGGCCCTGACCAGTGCCTGGGCCACGAACATCGACTCGGTGCCCGCCTTGCAGGCGAACTCGAAGTCGGCGATGTGGATCGCCGGGGTGGCTCCGATGGCCTCGGCGACGATGGTGCCCGACGGTTTCACCGCGTAGGGGTGCGACTCCGAACCGATGTAGAGCGCCCCGATGTCGGCGGGCTGCACGCCTCCGGAACGGGCGAGCGCGTGGCGCGTCGCCTCCACCGACATCGTGACCGTGTCCTCGTCGGCGCCCGGCACCGATTTCTCGTGCAGTTGGAGGCCTCTGCGGTAGGACGGGGCGTCCGCCCCCCACACCTTGGCGATTTCCTCGAGCTTGATACGACGCCTGGGAATGAAGGCGCCGTAACCGACGATGCCTACGCTCATGGGCCCTCCCGCGAGATCCGGTTTCCTGAAATCAGGTCGCGTGACGTCGACGCGGTGCGTCGAAGTTCAGTCTACACATGCGCCGGGGGGGTGTAAAGGTAACGGATTGTGCTCTCGTGAAATGAGTCACGATCCCATCCGATGCCGATCCCGATCCCGATCCCGTTCCCGTTCCCGCCCACCCGCCACACATCTCGCCTGCACACGGGGCGGGCGGGTGGGAGCGTTCCAACGTTCAAACGACTGCCCGGAATCGGGAACGGGATCGGGATCGGGATCGGAGAAGGGGGCGCGTGTACCATGGGCGCCGGGGGAGGAGCCATGTCGGATCAGAACTCGAAAAGGGGAACCATCGAGCGCCGCGACGTTCTCAAGCTCGGCACCGCGGCCGCCGCCGGATTCGTCGCTTCGAGCGTCATGGGCGAGGCCCGCAGCTCGATGCCGGGCCTGCCGCACAACCCGAAGACCCCGGAGGCCATGCCGACCCGAAACCTGGGTCGGACCGGTTTCCAGGTCGGGATCTTCAGCCTCGGCGGGCAGGCCGCCATCGAGCAGCCGGACAATTTCGAGGTGGCGGTGCCGCTGATCGAGCGCGCGCTGGACCTCGGCGTCAACTACGTCGACACATCGGCCCGCTACGGGGGTGTCGAGGAGCGGTGGAGCGAACGGTACTTCGGCGAAGCCCTCAAGGGCCGGCGGCGCGAGGTGTACCTCGCCACCAAAACCCACGACCGCACGAGGGACGGCTCCATGAAGCTGCTGGAACGGTCTCTCGAGCTGCTTGCGACCGATCACATCGACCTCTGGCAGGTTCACAACCTCTCCCGCATGGAGCAGGTCGAGGAGATTTTCGCGCCGGGCGGCGCCGTCGAGGCGCTGGCGGCGGCGCGCGACCAGGGGATCGTCCGCCACATCGGCGTGTCCGGGCATGCCGACCCCGAGGTCCTCCTCGCCGCCATCAGCCGCTTCGACTTCGACACCGTGCTCATGGCCCTCAACGCCGCCGACCCGCACCACCTGAGCTTCAAGGAGAAGCTGCTGCCCCTCGCAGTGGAGAAGGAGATGGGGATCATCGGCATGAAGATCCCGGCCCGGGGCCTCATTCTGTCGTCCTGGAAGGCTCCGGACGACCCGGCGTCGCGCTATGCCGGTACGGTGCCCGGCACCCTCGGGATGCGCGAGGCCATGCGGTACGTGCTGTCGCTGCCGGTGAGCACGGTGATCGTCGGCTGCGATTCCATCGCCCAGCTCGAGGAGAACGTGGAGATCGCGCGCTCCTTCACACCAATGAGCGATGCGCAGCTCGCCGAGCTGGAGCGGCGCGCCGAACCGGTCCACAAGCAGGCGCTGTTCTTCCGGCGCTGGGATTCGTAGGGAGCCGGGCATGCGCACGGCACTGGGCATCGGTCTGATCGCGGCGGTCCTCGGGCTGCCGGGGAGCGCCCGCGCCGCCGGGGAAGAGACGATGAACACTGAGACCGTGGAGCGCTTCGCCGCCCTCGCCCTGGCGTGCGTACACCAGGAGTATCCCA
>DATIVB010000309.1:0-3976 GCA_035466375.1 Chondromyces sp. | reverse complement strand
CCCACCCCTTTTCGCAGGGCCCGTCCGTCGGCCCCACACTGCCGCGCGGCCCCGTTGGCAGCTCAGTCGTAGTACACTGCAGGCCATGATCGCTCCGGAAGGCTGGCCCTTCGTTCTCGCGCCGATCGGCGTCGGAAGCCTCCTCTGGCTCGCCGGCTGGCCGCGTCTCGGCCTGGTGTTCATCGCGTTCGGCCTGTTTTCGCTGGCGTTCTTCCGCGATCCCGAGCGCAGCTGCGAGGGCGATGAGCTGACGGTCTGCTCGCCGGCCGACGGCAAGATCGTGTTCGTCGGTGCGTCGCCGCCCGAGCTCGCCGAGCAAGGCCTTCCGCGCCAGCTGAGCATCTTCATGTCGGTCTTCAACGTGCACGTCAACCGCGCCGCCATCAGCGGGACACTCGTCGACTACAGCTATCACAAGGGCCGCAAGATCTCGGCTTTCAAAGACAAGGCCTCCCTCGAAAACGAGCAGAACCTGTCGCTCTGGGAAGGGCCGGCGGGACGGGTCGGACTCAAGCAGATCGCCGGTCTGGTGGCGCGGCGGATCGTCTTCGATCACGAACCCGGCGACGAGGTCGCGCGCGGCGAGCGCATCGGCCTGATCCGCTACGGTTCCCGGGTCGACGTCTTCGTGCCGGACGACGCCGCGATCCTGGTCTCGCTCGGCGACACGGTGCGCGCCGGCGCCACGCCCGTCGCCAGTTTCGCATCGGCAGGCCAGCCGTGAGGGCGCCCCGCGTGCGGCGCCGCCGCGCCGCGGAGTCGATGCGCCGCGGTTACTACCTGATCCCGTCGCTGTTCACGGTCGCCAACATGTTTTTCGGCTTCCTGGCGATCATCGCCGCCACCAGGGACCAGTACGAACGTGCGTCGATCATGATCCTGATCGCCATCTTCGCCGATGTCCTCGACGGCCGCATCGCTCGCCTCACCGGTACCACGAGCTCCTTCGGGGAGGCGTACGACTCGCTCGCCGACGTGGTTTCCTTCGGCGTCGCCCCGTCCCTCCTGGCCTTCCACTGGGGCCTGTCCGACGTTCCCCGGCTGGGCATGGCGGCGGCCTTCCTGTTCCTCGTCGCCGGCTCGATACGTCTCGCCCGCTTCAACACCGCCAGCCACGACTCGGTCAACTTCATCGGCCTGCCGATCCCGGCCGGCGCCGGGGCCATCTCGATGCTCGTCCTGAGCTCACCGTCGCCGGTCACGATGCCCGCCTTCGTGCCGGTCGTCGTCGCCTTTGTGCTCGGGTTGTCGCTGCTGATGGTCTCGAACCTTCCGTACCGCTCGTTCAAGGACCTCAACCTGCGCCGCAAGTGGCCGGCGCCGACCCTGTTCCTGATCGCGGTCGCCTTCTCGCTGATCACCCTCACGCCGCACTTCCTGTCGGTCCTGGCGGCCCTCTACATCCTCTCGGCACCGGTCGCGGTGCTCACCGGGAAGCTGCGGCCCGCACGAACCGGGGCCGGGGATCCGCCATCGAAAGGGGAGCAGGCTGATGATGCCGGCGAAGCTGCTCGTCCTTGACCCCTTGACGCTGATGGGCAAGGAGCTGCTCCGCTGCATCGCGGAGAGCCCGGAGTTGTCGCACGACCTCGAGTTTCGACACACCGGGGCCGACGACGAGCATCAGATCACGGAAATCGGCGGCAGGCCGGCGCTCGTACCGCCGCTCGACAGCGCCGCCGACCTCATCGGGTTCGACGCCGTCATCGTGACCTCGGATGCGCAGGGCTCCCGCCACGACCACGTGATCGATTTCACCGGCAGCGAACCCGACGCGGCCCTGCTGGACCTGTCGCGACTCGCCTGCCTCGTCGAACGCACCGCCGTCTCTGCCGGCGGAACGACCGGCGGTTCGCGGCACCTGAGGGTCGCCCACCCGGCCCTGGTGGCCGCCGCCCGAGTGCTCGAGGTCTTGACCCACCTCGGGCGTCCGCGCGGGACGCTGGCGGTCTTCGACCCGGTCTCGGTCTACGGCCAGGAGGCGGTCGAGCTGCTCGCCCGGCAGGGAGCGAACCGCCTCCAGGGAGCGTCGCCGGCCGAGCTCATCTACGGCAACGTCCGCGCCTTCAACACGCTGGCCGTCGACCCCTCACTCCTCCAGGACGAGGCGTCCCAGGTTCTGCCCGGTCTGCCGCTGGCCATCAGCCACTGCCTCGCCGGCATGTTCCACGGTCACCTCGCACACCTCGGGCTCTGCTTCGATGAGCCGCTGACACCCGAGCTGGTGCAGGAGGCGCTGCTGCAAGCCGAGGGATTGGAGCAGGCGGAGCTTCCCCTGGGTCTCGACACCGTCGTGGATCACGATCGCGTACTCGTGACCCCGTTTTCGCTCTCGCCCGATGGGCGGCAGGTCGCGGTGACGATGATGATCGACGGGCTGCGGGTCGGCGGGGCGGTCACCGGTCTCGAGATCCTGCAGGACCTGCTGTAACCCGGCTCCGTTGCATCAGAGATCCGGTATCATGTCGTGGCCGGCCACGCCGGCCCATCCCGCCGCGTCACAAGGAGGTCCTGACATGAGCAGTCCCCTCGCAGCCCTCGAACCCGAGCTTCTCTGGCAACATTTCGACACCATCCGTCAGGTACCGCGGCCCTCCAAGCACGAGGAGAGGATCATCGCCACCGTCAAGAGCTGGGCGGCCGAGCGTGGCTTCGAGGTCATCCAGGACAGCGCGGGAAGTCTCACCGTGAAGGTGCCGGCGACCTCCGGCCACGAGAAGGCGCCCGTCGTCATCCTCCAGGGCCACCTCGACATGGTGTGCGAGAAGAACTCGGACGTCGACCACGACTTCATGACCCAGGGCATCGAGGTCGAGGTGGCCGGCGACTGGGTGCAGGCCAGAGGCACCACCCTCGGCGCCGATAACGGCATCGGCGTCGCCGCAGCGATGGCGATCGCCGACGACCCCGAGGTCGTGCACGGCCCGCTCGAGATCCTGTGCACGGTCGACGAGGAAACCGGCCTCACGGGCGCCAAGGAGCTCGATCCGTCGATCGTCAGCGGCAAGATCATGCTCAACCTCGACACCGAAGAGGACGGGGCGGTCTACATCGGCTGCGCCGGCGGCGCGGACTCGCTCGCCACGCTCCCGATCTCGCGCCGCGGCGCCCTGATGGGCTCGGCGCCGGTGAAGATCGCCGTCCGCGGCCTGCGCGGCGGCCACTCGGGGCTCAATATCATTGAGAACCGCGGCAATGCCATCAAGCTCGCCACCCGCACCATGCTCGCGGCGCTCGAGGGGGGCCTCGAGCTCGACCTCGTCTCGATCGACGGCGGCTCCAAGCACAACGCCATTCCCCGCGAGTGCTTCGCAGTCTGCCGGGTTGACCAGAGTCGGATCAGCGAGCTCGAGAAGGTGGTCGCCGCCTGCACGAAGGACTTCATGGAGGAGTTCGAGGCCTCCGACCCGGATCTCGAGATCACGGTCGAGACGAACGAGGACGACGACGAGAGCCGTCAGGTCCTCAACGTCCACTCGCGCGACCGCCTGCTGCGGATGCTCGACGGTCTGCCCCACGGCGTGCTCTCCATGTCGCGCGACGTGCCGGGCCTCGTGGAGACCTCCAACAACCTGGCGGTGGTGAACACCGAAGCGGACAAGGTGGTCGTCAACGTCTCCTACCGCTCGTCGGTCATGCCCGCCCTGTACGCCGTTCGGCGCCAGGTCGACTCGATCTTCCGCCAGGCCGGTGCCGACGTGCACGTCGAGGACGCCTATCCCGGCTGGAAGCCCAACCCGTCCTCGGCCATCGTCCAGCTGACCAGCCAGGTCTACGAGCGCCTGTTCGGCGCCAAGCCCGAGCTCAAGGCGATCCACGCCGGCCTCGAGTGCGGCCTGCTGGTCGAGAAGGTCCCGGGAATGGACGTCGTCTCCATCGGGCCGCAGATCGAGAACGCCCACTCCCCCGACGAGCGGGTCCAGGTCTCCTCGGTGCAGAAGTTCTACAAGCACCTGACGGCGGTGCTCGAGGAGCT
>DATIVB010000308.1:0-7957 GCA_035466375.1 Chondromyces sp. | reverse complement strand
CACCAGGTCGGCCTCCGGCTCGTCCGCCTCGTGGCAGCCCAGACACCGCGCGATGACCAGCGGCTCGAGGTGGGCGGCGTAGGAGATCGGCTCGCTCCGCGGCACCTCGGGGACCCGGGTCCCGCAGCCGGCCGTCACCAGCAGGCAGAGCGCGGGCAACCACCACGATCGATGCATCGACGCCTCCTCCGCAGCGGCCCAACACGGCGCGACCCACGCGCTATTCCCTCGAGCGCCGCGGGGATCGGGACCGACACCGCCCGCGCCGCGTGCGGCTCAGGGCTCTCGCCGCCGGATCATCCCCCGCCGGTTGGCGCAATCGATGCGGACGTCGAGCGGCGCCTCGACCCGCACGTGCCGGACGTGCCGCCCCTCCCAGATCGCGTCCTGGGCGTCGAGCCACTCCCAGTCGACGCGGCCGTGCCCCTCCGGCTCCACCGACATGTAGAGCACGCGGTGGCTCAGCAGGCGGTGGAAGAAGTGGGTGCCGTGACTGAGGTTGGCCGGACTGTCCGGCAGCGGGACCTCGACGATCACCCGCGCGGTGGAGATCTGGCCCCACCTCACCGGTACGCCGAAGCGGTCGTCGGTCGTCCCCCAGCGGCCGTGGCCGATGAAGATCCCGCGCCGTCCCTCCTCCACCAGTCCGCGGTTGACCGCGTCGAGCTCGGTGGCGATCATCTTCGTCAGTCCGCGGTCGAAGTGTTGCGGCCGCAGGTACACGATGTCCGTGAGGTCGCCGCGGGCGCCCTGGCCGAGGCAGTTGTCGGACGCCACCAGCACGTTCTCGGCCTCGAGCTCCCCCTCCTCGATCGGGGTGCGCTCGCCGGGCGTCAGCATCGGCCGGACCTGCAGGACGCCGACCTGCATCGGCAGCGCGCGCTCGCGGTCGAGCACCGCCGCGATCTCCACCTCGGCCTCGCCGTTGTTGGCGTTGCAGGCGAGCTCGAGGAGGCGCTCCAGCACCGGGGTGAACGGGATCGTCCGCGACTCGAGCAGCGGCGCGAAGGTCAGCGCCCGCGGCCCGGAGGAGGCGATGCCGGCGCGCAACTGGTCCGCGGCGGGATCGTAGGTCGAGGCGACGAAGCTCAGGGTCCCATCCGCCTCGGCATCGCCGAGCCCGCACCGCACCAGGCTCGCGGCTTCCCGACCGTGCGTTTCCGGCGGCGACTCGCCCAGGTTGACCGCCCAGAAGCTGGTCTGGGTGTACTCGAGGAGCTCGGCCGTGCTCTTGAACGGCGGCGGGGCCAGGGCCCGGTGCGGGCAGTAGCTCCAGACGTGCTCGCCGTCGGTGATGGCCTTGCCGAGCCCGAGCGCCAGCATCACGACACCATCTTCCCGCTTGTTGCCGGGCGTCGGGTAGTGGTTGTAGGACCTCGCGACCGCCGACAGCGTCGGATAGAAGCGCCCGTTGAAGCGCTCGCCGAAGACCTCCTGAATGACGACCGCCATCTTCTCGGCGTCATCAGCGAGCCCCGCCGCGCGCCGCGACAGCAGCGCATTCTCGAAGAAGGTCGAGGCCCAGGTGAGCTTGATCGCGTTCGCGAGCCGCCGATATCGCGCATCGAGGTTGTCTTCGGCGTTGGGGATCATCTTCGAGGTGTAGAGTCCCGCGAAGGGGCGCTGCTCGGCGTCCTCGAGGAAGCTCGAGGGCCGCACCGCGAGCGGCACCTGCACGAGGTCGAGCAGCCGCCGCAATTCCCGCCGCACCGCAGCCGTCAGCTCGCCGCGCTGGAAAGCGACCGCGATCTCGCTGTCGGGGGCGTCGTGGAGAGCCACGCGGCGGAGCCGGTTGCGCTCGACGAACCCGTCGAAGACATCGGTGGCGATCACCACCGCTCTCGGCACCAGCACCTCGACGTCGTCGAAGCGCGAGTCTTCGAAGCGGGGCAGGATCTGCTCCTGGATCTGGCGCAGGCCGGCGGCCTTGCCGCCGACGCTGCCGGTGCCGATGCGCGCGAAACGGTGCTCCGAGCCGAAGGTCTCGGGATCGAAACGGGGAACTCCTGCGTCAACGGGCCTGCTCATGGCCGAAGCCTCGCGCTTCCCGCGCCTCCTGTCAAATTCAGCCGGCCGGCTTCACACAACGCGTCGGCAGCGGCACCAGAAGATCGAAAAACCCGCAACCCTTCTGAGCTCTTACACTTCCGTGACACACCGACGGGGAAAACCGGTAAAATTCCGCCCGAAAGCCGCCGCGGTCCGCGCGAGCAGCCGCGAACCGCCGCCCCAGGAGCCATGACAGCCCGCGACAGTTGCAAGGACCGGACACGATGCAATCCGCCGGCGCCGCCCGAGCGGTGCCGCGCACCGCGTGCCCTGTGCTCGCCGCAACCCGCCGCTTTGCGGGCGGGGGCCGTCCGTGGCTGAGCGCCGGCCGCGGGTCGTGGTCGTGGGGGGCGGCATCGCGGGCCTCGCGACCGCCTCGCTGGTGCGCGAGCTGGCCCGCGAGCGCGGCCTCGCCATCGAGCTCAGCGTGCTCGAGGCCGGCGAGCGCCACGGCGGCTCCACCCGCACCGAGCACATCGACGGCTACACCTGCGAGTGGGGGCCGAACGGCTTCCTCGACAACGAGCCCGCGACCCTCGACCTGGTGGAGCGGATCGGCCTCACCGACCAGCTGGTGGCGGCGGACGAGAGCGCGGCCAACCGGTATATCTACCACGGCGGAAAAATGCGCCTGGTGCCGACCAGACCGCCCGCCTTTCTCGCGTCCGACATTCTTCCGGTGACTGCCAAGCTGCGGATGGCGCTCGAGGTCGCCGTGCCGGCAAAGGTGGACGGCGAGGACGAGACCGTCGCCGAGTTCGGGCGCCGCCGCCTCGGCCGAGGCTTCGCCGAGCTGATGCTCGACCCGATGGTCTCCGGGATCTTCGCCGGCGACACCGAAAGGCTGTCGCTGGCCGCGGTGTTCCCGAAGATGGTCGAGATGGAGCGCGAGCACGGCGGCTTGTTCCGGGCTCTGATCGCCAAGAGACGGGCCGCGAAGCGGCAGGGGACCACCGCCGGCGGGCCGGCCGGTCCGAACGCCGTGCTCCACACTTTCGCGGGCGGCATGGGCTCGCTGACGGATCGGCTCGCCGAGCTGCTCGAAAACGAGCTCGAGCTCGGGTCGCCGATCGACGCCGTCACCCGAGCGGACGGTAGGGGCTTCCGAATCGAGCGCCCCGGCGGCGCGGTCTCGGCCGACGCGGTGGTCCTCGCGGTCCCGTCCTTCGCCGCGGCGCGGCTGATCGCGGACCTCGACCCGCAGGCGGCCGCGGCGCTCGCCGCCATCGAGCACGCGCCGGTCGACGTCGTCTGCCACGGCCACCCGGCCGAGCACCTCGACCACCCGCTGCGGGGCTTCGGGGTGCTGATCCCGCGCTCGGAAGGCATCCGCAGCCTCGGCACCTTGTGGAGCGACGCCATCTTCCCCGGCCAGGCGCCGGCCGGACGGCGCCTGCTGCGCACCATCCTCGGCGGCGCCCACGATCCGGCGATCAGCGCGCTCGGCGTCGACGAGCTGCACGCCACGGCGGCTGCCGATCACGCCACGGTGATGGGCGTGCACGGCGAGCCGGAGATGCGCACCGAGTTCCGCTTCGCGCGCGGCATCGCCCAGTACACGGTCGGCCACCTCGGACGGGTGCGGCGGAGCGAGCAGCTCGAGGCCGAGCTGCCGGGGTTCCACTTCACCGGCGCCTCCTACCGCGGGGTGTCGGTCAACGGCTGCGCCAAGGACGCTTTCCGGGTCGCCCGGCTGCTCGTCGACCGGCTCGCCGGCATGCGCCGGGAGGTGTCGGCATGAGCCTGCTCGTCACCACCGTCGCGCCGCTCGCGCTGGTCATCGGTCTCAGCGTGCTGCTGGGCCTGTGGCTCGCCCCCTGCCACGTTGAGGGGCGCAAGAAGGAAGACCACCTCATCCGTCCGGGCACCGCGCTGGCGGTGATCGGGATGGCGTGGCTCGCGGCGCTCGGGATCTTCCAGGGCCTGCTGCCGGTGATGACGCCGGGCCAGCTGCTGGCCTCGATCGGAGTGCTGGTCTGGGCGGGGCACTCGTACGTGCAGCACCGGATCAGCCAGAGGAAGCTGACCGTCCTGCCGCTGGCCTCGGCCCTGCTGCTGATCGCCGCCGGCATGGCTTACGGCCTCGGCGAGCCCGTCAGCCCGCCCGAGGCGCTGGCCAACCCGCGCGCCGCGGTGCACATCGCCCTGTCGTTGACCGCGGTCACCCTGCTCATCGGCAGCGGCGTCTTCGGCGCCGGCGAGATCATTCTCCACCGACAGATCACCAGGCGCCGATTCGGCAAGTGGTTCCACGACCTGCCCTCGCTCGCCGACCTCAGCCGCCTGCGCCGCCTGTCGCTGACCGCCGGATGGGCCCTGATGACGACCAGCGTCGTCTTCGCAATGGCCACCCTGTGGCTGATGCCGGCGACGCGCGAGGCCACCATCTCCCACCTCCACCCGATGCTGACCCTGTGGGTCATTCTCAGCGCGCTGTGGGCGGCGGACCGCTTCCACTGGCTGGCCCAGCTCAAGCTTGCCGCCGCCTCGCTGGCGGTGTCGGCGCTGATGGTGCTGCTGATCGTGATCTCGGTGGTCGAGTTCTTCGGCGGGAGGCCCGCATGAGGCTGGAGGCGATCGGCCTCAACCACCGCACCTCTTCGCTCGAGGTCCGCGACCGCGCGGCCATGCCCCCCGACCGTCTGCGCCGGGCCCTCCACAGCGTGATGGAGCGCGACAATCTCGAGGGCGCGATCATCCTCTCCACCTGCAACCGCACCGAGCTCTACCTGTCGCCCTTCCAGCACACCCGAGAGGACGAGCTGCGCCGGATGCTCGCGGATCTCACCGGCATCAGCGCCGAGGAGGCGGCCGCCGCCTATGTCCTGCGCGACGGCGAGTGCGTCGCGCACCTGTTCCGCGTGGCGGCCGGCCTCGACAGCCGGATGCTGGGCGAGGTCCAGATCCTCGGCCAGCTCAAGGCGGCCTACTACGCCGCCCTCGAAGAAGGCACCACCAACAGCGTCCTCAACAAGGCCTTCCTGCGCGCGATCGAGGCCGGCAAACGGGTCCGCCAGGAGACCGAGATCAGCCGCGGCGCGGTGTCTGTGGCCTCGGCCTCGGTGACCATGGCGGAACGCGTCTTCGGGCGCCTCGCGGGGCGGCGGGTGCTGCTGGTCGGCGCCGGCCAGACCGCGCGCCTCGCCGCCAAGTACCTGGCCGCCGCCGGCGTCGACCGCTGGGCGGTCTGCAACCGCACCCGCGCCAACGCGGAGGCGGTCACCGACCTCATCGGCGGCCGCGTGGCCGAGTTTCCGCCCACCGTCGACGACCTCGCGTGGGCCGACCTCATTGTCTCCGCGACCTCGTGCGACGACCCCGTGATCACCCTCGAGCGGATGCGCGGGGCCAAGCGAAGGACCAACGGCGTGCAGCTGCTCCTCGACCTCGCCGTTCCCCGCGACTCGGAGCCCGGGATCGCGGAGCTGCCGGATGTGTACCTCTACACGGTGGACGACTTCGAGGACCTGGTCGCCGCGAACCTGAAGGCGCGCAGCGCCGAGGCCGCGCGGGCGGAAGCCCTGGTCGCCGGCATGGTGGCGGAGTTCGGCGACTGGTATCAGGAGCACCGGATCGTTCCCGCCGTCCAGCAGCTCCAGGACGCCCTCGAGGAGCTGCGCGTGCACGAGGTCGAACGCAACCTTCGGCGTTTTCACGAGACCGATCGCGAGCAGGTCGAGATCTTCAGCAGGACGCTGATGCGCAAGGTGGCCGGATTGATGATCGCCAACCTGAGGCGCGCCAGCCTCGAGGAGGACGACCTCGGCATGGCGGTGGCGGTCGCCCGCGCCGTCACTTCGGAGCGCGGGGGCGAGCTGGCGGACGTCCTGCAGCGGCTGGAAAACGAGCTCTCGCACTGAGGGTCGAGACCGGCGATCCGCCGCCGCCTCAGTCCTGACCACGCCCCGTCTCGATGCCCCCGGCGGGTCGGAAATCAGAAGAGGCCCGGCTCGCCGACGTACAAAATCTCCCAGCTCGCGACCATGTATGATCGGCTCATGGGATGTGCGTGAGCAGCGCGGGCGGCGTGCCGCACCGCGCACGGTCGCGGCTCCGGGCACGGGCCGTCGTCGTCGGTGTGGCGTGGTTGGCCCTTTGCGGCCTGCGCGCCGCTGCGGGAGCCGCAGGCGATGGAGCCGTCCAGACCCGGTTCGACCTGCAGATCGCCGCCGGGCTCGGAGACGGCGGCGCGGAGCCCGCCTTCGCCCTCGGCCTCCGCTCGACAGCAGCCGCCGGTCCGACCCCAGCCGACATCCACGCGCCGCCGGCGACGACCCGGCCCGTGCTCCGCCTTCCCGCCGGAACCGAAGTCCTGCTGGCGCAGATGACGCCGCCGGCGGAGCCGGCCCATCCGACCCCGGCCGTGCCGGACGACCACACCGGCGAACCGGACGAGGTCCCGGACAAGCCGTACGGCTGGAAACAACTCCGCTACGACCTGCGCTACATCGCCCACAGGCCCACACGCCTCACCGAATCCGACCAACGCGCGCTCGTTGCGGTGGCGGGTACCACCGCCCTGCTCTACGTCTTCCGCGAGGATATCCAGGACGCCTGGCGGAGGAACAGCTCGGAAAGCCGCACCGACTTTCTCAACTCGGCGCGCGTCATGGGCGGCGGCGGGTTCGCGCCGGCCCTCGCCCTCGCCGCCTGGGGCGCCTCGTTCATCACCGACAACGAGCGCGAGAAGGAGACCGCGCAGCTGCTCCTGGAATCCGCCGCATTGAGCGCCGCCGGCGCGTACGTCGGGAGCTTCGTGCTGGCGGTCGAGCGGCCCGAGGACGGAACCGGTATCCAGCTCTTCGACACGAATGGGCACGGTGTGTCCCTCGACGTCTCACTGGCGGCTTCCGTGATTCCGCCGCTGCGCCGGCAGTACCTGCGGGTGCGGCCCGGGGACGGCACCGGGCGCCGGATCCTCAAGCACGGGCTCTCGGCCCTGCTGTACAGCGGCATGGCCTTCACCGCCCTACAGCGCATCGACGCCGACAAACACTGGGCGCCGGACGTCTTCCTGGGCATGGTCAACGGGCTCGGCGTCGGTACGCTGCTGGGTCAGGCCCGCGACGACGCCGAGCGGCGACGGTCCCGGGTCGCGCTCGCCGCGCAACCGGGGGGCGTGGTCCTGACTCTGACCCTGAGCCTGGACCCGGGATAAGCCTGCCGGTCCGAATCCGCCGTCCTCGGTCGAAACGCCGGGCGCGGTGGCCGGTACTCGCTGACCTACCGATTCCAGCACCTCTCCAACGCCAGCATCAAGCAGCCCAACCCGGACATCGAGTTCCACCTGCTGCAGCTCGGGTTCCGCGTCTCAGCCGCCCGGTAAAAGGGCTCCGACCCGCAGCTCGAGCGCCGCGCAGTGGACCGCCCCTCCGAGCCCGATCGCGCCCGAGGCATCCACGGTCGTCAGCTCCCAGCCCTCAGGCAGGGCGCGGCGGTAGGCCTCGAGGACCGCCTTTCCCTCGGCGGGATCGCGGTTGTAGGTGGGGACCACGGCGCGGCCGTTGACCAGGAGCGAGTTGGTGTAGGAACGGAAGACGGCGCCCTCCGGCGCCGGCATGGGCAGGCGCACGACACGGAGCGTCCGGCCAGAGCCGGTGCCGAGGCTCGCAAGAAGTCGCGCGTTGCGGTCCATGCGCGCCGCCTCCTCCGGCATCTCGGCGGGGTCGAACGCCCCCACCAGCACGGTGTCCGGGGCGGTGAACTTGGCGATCATGTCGACGTGCCCTGTCGCCTCGTCGCGCGGCGACTCCAGGAACACCAGCCTGCTGCAGCCCAGGGTTCGGTGCACGCGCTCGACCAGGACCTCGAAGGGCAGGTCGGGGTTGGCGACCGCGAGGGTCGTCGTGGTGACGCACAGTCCGCGACCGTTGCTCATGATGACGCCGCCCTCGAGCGCGACCGGGAT
>DATIVB010000307.1:0-4395 GCA_035466375.1 Chondromyces sp. | reverse complement strand
GGGCGGGCCCTTCAGGGTCCGCCAACGGAAGCTTCAGTGCTCTTCTCGCGCACCCTGAAGGGCGCGCCTACAAGAACTGCGCGAATGCTCTTTCGCGCTGCACATGCGATTTGAAATCCTGTTGTGTCGCTTGTCTCGAGTCGTTCGGGATGACCAGGCGGGGTTTGTGCGCCATGGCCGTTCCCTTCATGCGCGCGGACGCGACCGCTCGATGTCCTGATCGCCTGCGTCGGCGATCGCTCAGGCGCGGGAATCCGGTTGTCCAGAACGAGTCGTCCAGGCGCCCCCCTCGACACTCGTCGTCGAGCCGGGGAAAATGGTGCATGACCCGACTTCATGATCGATGCGTTCTGCTCACTGGTGCTTCCCAGGGCATCGGTCCCTTCATCGCCGCGGCTCTGGCCGGACGGGGCTGCCATCTCGCCTTGACGGCCCGCTCGGAGCAGCTCCTGCGAGAGGTGGCAGGGCGCCTCGACGGCTTATCGGTGGATGTCGGCATCTTCCCCTGTGATCTCCTCGAGGCCGATCAGCGCACGAGCTTGATTCACGAGGTTCTTGAACGGTTCGGGCGCGTCGACATCCTGGTCAACAACGCCGGCGTCGAGAACGAGGGGCCCTTTCTGGATCAGACTCTGGAGGTCCATCGCCGGACCATCGAGCTCAACCTCGTGGCGCCCGTCGAGCTGACCCATGCGCTGCTTCCGACCTTGCTCGCGCAGGGAGGCGGTCACATCGTCAACATCGCGTCCATCGGGGCCAAAGCCGGGTCCCCATACGATGCGGTGTATTGCGGAAGCAAGGCAGGACTCGCCGAGTGGACGCGCGGGATCAGCCTGGAAGAGGAGCTCGCCGGGATCCGGTTTTCGACCATTTTCCCGGGGTTCGTGACGGAGGTGGGGATGTTCGCCCGATTCGGCCTGAAGGCGCCGTGGACGATCGGCTCCTGCACCCCGGAGCAGGTTGCGGCAGCGGTCGTCGAGGCTCTCGAGCGCAACCTGCCGGAGATCATCGTCAACTCCCGTCCGCTGAAACCGCTCCTGGCCCTGGCCGCTCTCTCCCCGCGCCTCGCCGGCTGGTTGATGCACCGCCTCGGCGTCGTCGATTTCCAGCGTCGAAAGGTCGGCCGGTAACGGGTGATCTGCGGCAGGAACATGATTGCGCTGGGCGCCGCTTTCGAGGAGTCGCTTTTTCGGCCCTGTTGACTCATCGCTGCCGGCTCGGTCCGGGCCCGTCTCCCGCCCGGGCCGACCCGGCCCCGGCCTCGGCGGGGGCGCTGCAGCGCGCCGGAGAGGTTATGCTCTTGCGGTGCATCGACGACCTCCGATACGTTGGCCGGTGATCCGCGTGGGGCGGCTGTTGCCGGCCGGGGCGCGGGTGGGCGCCGCGCGGCGGGCCGCCGGGGTGAGCGCGCCGTGAGCCTGGACATCGCCCTCACCTTCGCGATCCTCGGCATCGCCATCGTGCTCTTCGTCACCGAGATCCTGCGCGCCGACCTGGTGGGCCTGCTGGTGCTCGTGGCGCTGGTCGTTTTAGGCCTGGTGAGCCCGGAGGAGGGCATCGCCGGCTTCGCCAACCCGGCGGTGGTCACCATCTGGGCGGTGTTCATCCTCTCTGAAGGCCTCGCGCGCACCGGTGTCGCCGGCGTGCTCGGCAACCAGGTGCTGCGATTTGCGGGCAAGGGCGAGGGGCGCCTGCTCGCGGTGTTGATGAGCAGCACCTCGGGGCTGTCGGCGATCATGAACAACGTCGGCGTCGCCGCGATGTTCCTGCCCGTGACCATGGACATCGCCCGCCGCACGAAGACGGCGGCCTCGCGGCTGCTGCTGCCGATGGCCTACGGCTCCCTGCTCGGCGGCATGCTGACCCTCATCGGAACCTCGTCGAACCTGGTGGTCAGCGACTTCCTCCGCGAGGCGGGCCTGCGGCCGCTCGGCCTGTTCGACTTCACCCCGATCGGAGTGGTGATCACGGCGGCCGCCATCGGCTACATGCTGCTCATCGGCCGGCGGCTGCTGCCGGAACGGCACACACCGCAGCCGCACTCGGCCGCGGACGGCGATTCGCAGCCGAAGCTGCGCCGGTTCTACGGGCTGGAGGAGCGGCTGGCGGCGCTGGTGATTCCGGACGGCAGCCCGCTGATCGGCAAGACCTTGCTCGAGGGCCGCTTCGGCCGCGCGCTCGGCCTCAACGTACTGAGCGTCGAGCGGCGGAGCGGCCGCCGGCACCCACCGGAGCGGGATCTCGTGCTCGAGGCGTGCGACCGCCTGCTGGTACTCGGCCGGCTCGACGTTATCGCGGAGCTCGCCGCCCGTCCGACGCTCGCCGTCGAGGAAGACCTTCCCACCGCCTCGCGCCTGCTGTCGGAGGACATCGGCCTCGCCGAGCTGGACGTCACCGCCGAGTCGATGTTCGTCGGCCGCACCGTGGTCGAGATGAATACGCGGCACACGCTCGGGGTGAACGTCCTGGCCGTGCGCCGGGGGAAGAAGGTCCGCCGCACGAACCTCGACGATTTCGTCTTCGAGCCCGGCGACCGCCTGCTCCTGCAGGGCGCCCCGGACCGCCTCGAGGGGCTGCGCGACCACCCAGGGTACCGCCGTTTGAGCGCGGCGGAGGCGGACCGCTACCACCTCGAGGAGCGCCTGCGCTTCGTGCGCATTCCCGAGGGATCGTCCCTGGTCGGCCGGACGCTCGAGGACGCCCGCCTCGGCGGTGCGTTCGGCATCGCGGTGCTCGGCGTGATGCGCGAAGGCGAGAGGACCCGGATGCCGGAGCCGCACCTCGAGCTGCACGCCGGCGACCTCCTGATCGTGGGCGGCCGCCCCACCGATTTGGAGGTGCTGCGCGGCCTCCAGGGGCTGCTGATCGAACGCGACACCGCCTCCGACCTGCAGGAGCTGGAGGACGGACCGCTGACTTTGGTCGAGGTGATGCTGTCGCCCTCCACGACGCTGGCCGGGAAGACCCTGCGGCAGCTGCGCTTCCGCGAGAGGTACGGGGTCTCGGTGCTGGCCGTCTGGCGCGGCGAGCGCCCCTACCGTACCGGGTTGGGCGACCACCCGCTGCAGTTCGGCGACGCCCTGCTGTGCTATGGGCCGCACGAGAAGTTCAAGCTCCTGGCGATGGATCGCGACCTGGTCGTCCTCAGCGCCGAGGTCCAGGAGAGGCCGCGGCTGCAGAAGGCGCCGCTCGCGGCGGTGATCATGGCGGCGGTGGTCGGCGCCGTGGTGGCGGGATGGCTGCCGATCTCGATCGCCGCCATCGCCGGGGCCTCGCTCATGGTGCTCACCGGCTGCCTCAGCATGGACGAGGCCTACCGCGCGATCGAGTGGCGGGCGGTCTTCCTCATCGCCACCATGCTGCCGATGGGCGCCGCGATGCTGGAGACCGGCGCCGCCGGGCTGCTCGCCGGCGCCGTCGTCGAGGCGGTCGGCCCCTGGGGGCCGACCGCGATCCTCGCAGGCATCACGGCGCTGACCCTGATCGTCAACCAGTTCATCCCCAGCGCCGCCAACGCGGTGGTCATGACCCCGATCGCCCTCGCCACCGCCTCCGGCCTCGGCGTCTCGCCTTACCCCTTCGTGATGGGCATCGCCTACGCGGCCGCCGCCAGCTTCATGACCCCGGTATCGCACCCGGCCAACGTCCTGGTCATGAGCCCCGGCGGCTACCGCTTCACCGACTACATCCTCAACGGCCTACCGCTGTCGCTCATCGTCCTCGCGGCCAGCGTCGCGCTGCTTCCCCTCGTCTTCCCCTTCTGACCCGGAGCGCTCGGCAGTGTTCATATGCGCCAACTCAGGCGTGTCGGCGAGAGATCGGCAGGTGCCTCCAGGCTTAGTTGGTGCTCTTCGTCCGTCCCGAGCCCGAGCCCGTTTCCGTTGCCGTTACCGATACAGCACGCCTCCCGAGAGGGAGAGTTCCATGTCCTTCGACTTCGAGAAGCTCGATGTGGATCGATCAGGATGGGCTCGATCTCGTGAGAAGAACCCGGAGCTTCGGTCACGGTAACGGCAACGGGCTCGGGCTCGGGCTTGGACAGCCTGCTCTCGAGTTAGGTCAACCCCAATGCGGCAGCGCCCCGGCCACGACGGGGAGCCCGGGGTGAACGCCAACCGGCAGCGGGTCAGGAAGACCTCGTCCGCGGGCTATACTCACGCACCGATGCAACGCCCCGTTGTTCGCGCCGCCGATGCTCTCCGCCGGATGCCGCCGTGGCTGGTCCTCGTCGTGTCGGCGGTCTTCTGGGCGGCGGTGCTCGGCGTCGTCGCCCTCGGCCGCTACGGCGGCGACGTGCGGGCCTTCGTGTGCCTCGGCGAGGAGCGCATCCACCCCGAGGCGTTCGCCGCCATCCCGCGCTCGAGCGAGCACGGCTACGACGGCCAGTACTACGCC
>DATIVB010000306.1:0-14941 GCA_035466375.1 Chondromyces sp. | reverse complement strand
ATGAAGGTGACCTTCATGTTCACCCGATAGGCGGTCACGCGGCCGTCCTCGACGTCGACCTTCATTTCACCGATCCAGGCGCCCATGACCTTGTCGAGCGTCTTGTCGGCACGCGCGATGCCCTTCTGGATGGCGTCCTCGAAGCTCGTCGGGGACGATGCACTGATCTCGGTGACCTTGGCGACTGACATGGCTGCCTCCTCTTGTGGAGCCGTCTGCTGGACTCCGGCCGATTCGCCGCATACCTCGACGCCGCTCCTGCCTTTTCCTCTGTTGAGCGGGCACATCGTAGCACGCCCGACGGTGCCCGAGCTCTAGCGAAATCAGCCATTGCGATATCGAAGTTGACATATCTGCGATCGCAAAAGCTCGCCATCCGTGAGAAAATCCCCGCCGACCTGTCCTGATGCTGATATCGCGCTGACGGAGAGGATCACTTCGAACGAGGGCCTCATCCGCGATCGTCGCGGCAATCATGCCGTCGCGAACCGGTCGGCCCGACACTCTAAGGAGGGTGGACATGAGGAAGCTTTCGACGAGTCTTGCGATCATCGCGGTGGTCGCCCTGCTGTCACTGCCGGGCCTGAGCTGCAGCCAGCAGGAAGCCGAGGACGTCGCCGCCGAGCAGGTCGAGACGGCGACGGAAGAGGCGAGCGCAGCGGTCGAGGAAGGTGCCGAAGCGGTCGGCGAGGCCTACGAGGCCAGCGTCGACGAGGCCACCGAGCTGCTCGAAGAGGGCGAAGAGGCCCTCGACGAAGCCGGCGAAAAGATCGACGAAGCCGCCGAGGAGCTCAAGGAAGTGACCGAGGGCGGCGGCCAGTAAAGGCCTACCGCACCATGATTCCAGGGGGGCCCCAAAGGCCCCCCCATTTTTTGCTCCGCGCCCTCGCACCGCCGTTTGGAGAATCGGCGTTCCACGTTTGAACGTTGAACGTTCGAACGTTCGGCTCATCCGGAATTGCATGGGATTGAAGCATCGGATACGACGCGAGCCCGTCTCCGTGCCCGGATTCAGGTTCAGTGGCAGCGGCAGATGGCAGTGGCAGTTTCAGTGGCAGAGGGCCGCGTCCGTGGCAGCGTCCGGAGCAGCGAGCAGGCGGCGCGACCGCGGCTAGGCCACCTCCCCCGATCACATCGTTTGAACGTGTGAACGTTGAACGTGAGAACGTTTGAGCCCGGATCGGGCCTCAGGGCGTCAGGATGACGCCCGGACGGCCAGGACAATCTCGCCCGCCCGCCCGGCAGCCGAGACGGCTGCCCCACAAGACTCACCGTGTGTCCTGCCGCTAGGTGGTGCACGCTTCTCGCGTGGGCGGAAAGTCGAAATCCGAAATGGGTGGGTGGGCGGCATGCCTAATTCCTAATTCCTAATACGAGCCGTGGCAATCCCACAGATTCCGGATGAGCCCAACGTTCAAACGTTCAACTTTCCAACGTTCGAACGTCGGTCACCAGCCCCCGCTCGCGCCCCCGCCGCCGAAGCTGCCCCCGCCACCGGAGAATCCGCCGCCCGAAAAGCCCCCACCCGAGAATCCACCACCACCGCCGATGAATGGCCCCCAGAACACGCCGCCCCGCCCGCGGGCGCCCTTGCGCACGGAGGCCTTCGGCCACACCATCCGCAGCAGCGGAAAGCCGACCAGCCAGGCGGCGGCCGCAATGAGGCCGGTCGTCGCTCCGAACATCGCCGCCGGCAGGGCGAGGAAGAACGGCGTCAGGAAGAGGTAGAGGACCCAGCCCGCGGCGCCGCGCGTCGACAGCGCAGCGTTGACAAAGGGCAGACCGAAAATGAGGGCGAAAACGAGCGCTCCGAAGTCCGGTGCGCCTGCGTCCCGGGCCTGCTCCGGCAGCGGCAGCTCCTCGCCGCGGACCGCCGCCGCGACGGCGCCCACAGCCGCGCCGACACCCCCCTCGAAGTCGCCCTCGCGGAACCGCGGCGCCATCAGCCCGTCGATGATGCGCCCGGCCTGGGCGTCGGTGAGCGCCCCCTCGAGCCCGTAGCCGACCTCGATCCGCATCCGGCGCTCGTCGCGGGCGATCAGGATGAGGACGCCGTCGTCGACCCCCTCCCGACCCAGCTCCCAGGTCTCGACGACGCGGATCGAGAAGTCCTCGATGGGATCGCCTTCGAGGCTCGGGATCGTCAGCACGGCGACCTGGGCGCCGGTCTCGTTTTCCAGCCCCTCGAGCTCCTGCTCGAGAGCGGTCTCGAACGCATCGCCGAGGAGGTCGGCCTGGTCCTGGACCCTGCCCGAAAGGAACGGGACCTCGAGCGGTGCGGCAGCCGCCGAACCGGTCGCGGCCAGCACCAGGAGAGCGATCAGCACGCGGCAGCGCGTGCTCCGCCGCATCACCGCTCCCGCAGACGCGGCGCGTCGGCGAGCTCGTCCTCGTCGTCTTTGCGCAGCGCAACCCGGTGCGCCTCCAGCACCTCACCGCAACGCGCGATGGTGCCGCACAGGGCCTCGGCCGCCCGCCCGGCCCGGATCCCGGCCACCAGCTCGTCGACCAAACCTTGCCACGCCCCCTCGGGCACCGCACGGTTGATGCCCTCGTCGCCGAGGATCACCGCCTTGTGCTCGAAGAGGGCCAGGAAGACGAGGATCCCGGTGCGGTCGCGGGTCTTGAACACCTCCTCGCGGAGAAAGGCCGCTTCCGCCCGCAGGCCGACGGCCCGCTCGAGCTCGTCCTCCGGAATCAGGCGCCGGGCGACGGTGTCGAGGCCCGCCAGCAGATAGCCGAGCCCCGCGCCCGACACCGCCGGCAGCGTGATCCAGCCGACCCCGAAGCCGCCCCAGTGACCGCCGAACGCGTGGACGAGACCGGCCAGCAGGGCCGCCGCCAATGCGCCCAGCGCCGCCCCCCGCCACCGCGCCTGCTCGACTTCGACCACGCGCTCGACGATGTAGGGCACGATCTCGCCGCCGGTGCGCAGCTCGGCGGTCGCCGTCGCCTCGCGGATCGAAGCCAGGTCGGCCTCGGTGAACAGCGGTTTGAACGACATCGCCGACGCTCAGAACTCCACGACCGGCGGCTCGTCGGCACCCGGCTTCGACTCGAAGTAGCCCTTTTCGCCGAAGCCGAAGAGGTTCGCGATCAGGACCGCCGGAAACTGGCGGCGAGCGGTGTTGTAGGCGCGGGCCGCCTCGTTGTAGCGGTTGCGCTCGACCGCGATCCGGTTCTCGGTTCCCTCGAGCTGGACCTGCAGGTCGCGGAAAGCCTGCACCGCCTGCAGCTCGGGGTAGCGCTCGACGACGACGAGCAGCCGCGACAGCGCCGACGACAAAGCGTCCTGGTTGGCCTGAAAAGCCTGCATCTGTTCGGGCGTCGGGGACCCTTCGATGTTCATCTGCCCGACCCTGGCCCGGGCTTCGACCACGTTCTGCAGCGTCTCCTGCTCGAAGTCCGCCGCGCCCCTGACGGTCGCCACCAGGTTGGGGATGAGATCCGCGCGCCGCTGGTAGACGTTCTCCACCTGGCCCCACGCCGCCTGCACGCCTTCCTGGAGGCCGACGAGGTTGTTGTAGATGCCGCCCACCATCAGGGCGAGAAGGACGACGATGCCGACGGCCGCGAGCCCGCATCCGATCAGTGTCTTATTCATGGAAGCACCCACTCCTTTGCCGGATGATCTGCGTGGCGCATTGTACTCGATGCTGGATGCCGGATGCGGGATGCGGGATGCGGGATACGACGATCCAATCGCTTCTTTCCGAGCGATGTCAAGGGGTGGGTGGGCGAATCCAGTATCCAGCATCCAGCATCGGGCGGGTGGGCGGGCGCGGTACACTGAGGCTCATGAGCGACCACGACCTTCCCGTCGTCGACCCCTACCGCGCTGTCGGGCGCCGCGAGCTGCTGCGGCAGTGGGCCCCGCCCGCCGCGCTGGGTATCGCATTGGCCGGGCTCGGCCTCGGTTTCAGCGGCCGCGCGGGTCGTCACCGCCCTCCCGACAGCGGTGCTTCCCGCACGCCGCCCGACTGGCGGACGACGCCCGACGCGCCGGGACGCATCGCGGCCGCGGCCGGCGGCGGCCCGGAGGCCAACCTACGGCTCGCCCTCGCGGCCCTCGGCGGGATGGCGGCCTTCGTCAAGCCCGGCGAGCGGGTCGCCATCAAGCCCAACTGCGCCTGGGACCGTACGCCCGAGCAGGCCGCCAACACGAACCCGGAGCTCGTCGGCGAGCTGGTCCGGTTGTGCCTTGCCGCGGGCGCCGCCTCGGTGGTGGTGGTCGACAACTCCTGTCACGACCCCGACCGCGTCTTCGAAAGGTCCGGAATCGAGGCCGCCGCCAGAAAAGCCGGCGCCTCGACCGCCCACCAGCGCAGCGCGGCAACCGTGACCCTGGATCTCGGCGGCACCGTGCTCGGCCCCTGGGAGGTGCTCGAACCGATTGCCGCTGCCGACCGTGTGATCAACGTGCCGATCGTCAAGCACCACTCGCTGTCGCGGGCCACGCTCGGCATGAAAAACTGGATGGGCGCCATTGAAGGGCGCCGCGCCAACCTCCACCAGCGCATCGCGCAGAACTGCGCCGAGCTCGGCGCAGCGTTCAAGCCCACTCTCACCGTCATGGACGCCACCCGCGTGCTGACCGGCGGCGGTCCCACCGGCGGCTCGCTGGGCCTCGTCCGGACCGACGACCGCATCGCGGTGGCCACCGACCCGGTGGCTGCCGAGGCCTGGGGCGCGAGCCTCCTCGACCTCGGCCCCGCCGAGCTGCCCCACATCGCCATCGCCGAGCGCTTCGGGCTCGGCACGAGCGACTGGAAGTCGATCGAAGTTGGTGTTTGAGGCGGCGTAATGAGTTTTGAGTTCTTAGTTTTGAGTTTTGAGTTGGCCCCACCCAAAGCTCGACCGTCTCGGGTGGCGGGGCGGGAACTTAAAACTCAAAACTCAAAACTCAAAACTCACGCGGATCACGAGCGGCATCGATGATCCTCCCCCGCGCCCGCCATCTCCGCATCGCCTCCCAGACCCTCTTCCTCCTCGCCTTTCTCGCGCTCTTCTGGGCGCTGGCCGAGAGCCGGGTGCGGGGCGAGCTCGCGTCAGGGTTGCTCGCCCTCGATCCGCTGACCGCCATCGGTACCGCGCTGGCCGACTGGACCATCCCGCGCTTCGCCTGGATCGGGTTGATCGTGCTCGCGCTGACGGCCGTCCTCGGCCGCTTCTTCTGCGGCTGGGTCTGCCCCCTCGGCACCCTGCAGCAAACCGTGTCGTGGGTCGCGGGTCCGGCACGCCGCAAGCGCCCCAAGATCAACCGCTACCACCGCTGGTTCGCCGTCAAGTACATCGTCCTCGCCGTGCTGCTGGTGTGGGCCGCGCTCGGCGTCAACCACATCGGCTGGCTGGATCCCATCCCGCTCCTGCACCGCGCCTTCGCCGGCGGCGTCCGGCCGCTCTGGCACGGCAGCCCGTCGCCGGGCGGCTGGGTCAGTTTCGGGCTGGTGGCGGCGATCCTGCTTTTCTCGGCCATGGTCCCGCGCCTGTTCTGCCGCGCCCTCTGCCCGCTGGGTGCGCTGATGGGGGTCGTCGCGCGCGTCGCGCCGCTGCGCATCCGCCGCGACAACGTGGATTCCTGCACCGGGTGCACACTGTGCGTCTTCGCCTGCCAGGGCGCCGACGAGCCGCTCGAGAATCACCGGGTCAGCGAGTGCCACGTCTGCCTCAACTGCCTCGGCTCGTGCCCCGAGGGGAGCCTCCGCTACGGCGCCGCCACGGCCGGCGGGACGGCGCCCATGCCGGAGCTCGATGTCGGGCGCCGCCGCCTGCTGCTGAGCGTCGCCGGGGCGGCGGTCTTCGCGCCGGTGCTGCGCGCCGCCGGCGGCGGCCTCGACGGCCGCGCCCACGACGCCATCCGCCCACCGGGTGCGCTCGACGAGGAAGCCTTTCTCGCCCGCTGCATCACCTGCGGCGCGTGCTCGGCCTCCTGCCCCACCGGCGTGATCCGTTCCGACCTCGGCACGACAGGCGTCGACGGACTTTTCACGCCGATTCTCGACATGCGGCGCGGCTGGTGCGAGCCCTCCTGCATCCGCTGCGGCGAGGTCTGCCCCACCGCGGCGCTGACCGTGCTCGAGCCGAACGCCAAACAGGCGATCGGCGGGCCCGCCGAGGTCACGATCGGCACCGCCTTCATCGACCAGGGCCGCTGCCTGCCGTGGGGCATGGAGACGCCGTGCATCGTCTGCGAGGAGATGTGCCCCACCTCGCCCAAGGCGATCTGGCTCGAAGACGTCGAGACCACCACCCGGGCGGGCCGGCGCATCACCCTACAGCGCCCCTTCGTCCAGCCCGACCTCTGCACCGGCTGCGGTCTGTGCGAGAACCGCTGTCCGGTCGGCGAGCAGGCGGCCATCCGGGTGTCGTCAGTGGGAGAGACGCGCGACCCGCGGAATCAGATGCTGCAGACCGTGGCACGTTCGAACGTTGGAACGTTGGAACGTTAAACGTTTGAACGTTGCCCGCCCGCCCTCACGTCGATTTCGGATTTCGGATTTGGGATTTCGGATTTTCCCCCGCCCACGGTTGAACCACCAAGACACCAAGGCACCAAGATGAGCACGAAGAGATTCCTTGGTGTTTTTCTTGGTGTCTTGGTGCCTTCGTGGTTGAGACGGTTCGCGCTGACGCCTCGAAAGGCGACGGTATCCGGTCTTTGGTCGACCTGGAGGTGGCCATGCCGCGGGCGCGCCGCCGGCTCGCTGACACGGACGCGGCCCTCCGACACTGAAACTATCACTGAATCTGTCACTGAAACTGTCACTGTCACTGCCACTGCCACTGTGATCTGCCACTGTCACTGACGCTGATTCCGGACACGGAGACGGAGACGGGGACGGGCACTATTCGATGCCTCCATCCCTGTCCGAGATTGTGGGGCAGCCGTCTCGGCTGCCGGGTGGGTGGGCGGCGTTGCCCCGGCTGCTCGGGCGTCATCCCGAAGCCAGAAGTCCGCTCTGGGCTCGAAGGTTCGGTACATCCGGATATCCGTGGGATGGGCAACAGTCGATTTCGAATTTCGAATCTCGAATTTCCGCCCACCCATCTCAACCACAGAGGCACAGAGAACACGGAGAAGCCACAGAGACACGTCATGACCTCGCGACACGATGGTCTCTGGATGGTTCTGGACTGGGTCGAAAGAACCTCTGTGCGGCTCTGTGCCCTCTGTGCCTCTGTGGTTCACAGGGTCGAATCGATCGGTCTGACCAATGCGCAGGTGGCCGTAACGCGGTCACTGCCCTCTGACACTGAAACTGTCACTGAGACTGTGACTGCCACTGTCACTGCTACTGTCACTGTCGCTGGACCCGCATTCGGACGCGGACTCGGACGCGGACTCGGACGCGGACTCGGACGCGGGTCTCACCGACTTCCGCATCTCATGTAATACCGGATGAGCCCGACGTTCTGACGTGCAACGTTCTAACGTTCCAACGACTGCTCCGCGGCGGGGCCCTGGGAGCGTTGCCACCAGAGGACGCGGGGGCCGGTCATGAGGTTGACGCGGGCGGTGATGGTGGCCTGCCAGTCATTGCGCGTGCCGACGGCGATGACCTCGGCCTCCCACTCGCCCATCGGCCGCACGCGGCTCGCGACGCTGCCGCCGGGAACGGCGCGCTCGGCGACGCCCGGGAAGCCCCGCCCCTCTGACGCCAGCTGGGAGAGGGTCTCGGCCATCGCGAAGTCGGCGAGCGCGACGGCCCGCACCGAGCGCTCCTCGAGGACCACGCCGGCGCCGCGCGAGCGGATCTCGGCCGCCACCGCGGCGATGGTGAGGGCGACCAGGGTCAGGGCGGCGAGGGCGAAGACCAGCGCCGAGCCGCGCTCGAAGCGGCGCGCGCTCACCACTGCCTCCCTCCGCCGGCGCCGCGCACCGCGAAGCGCAGGTTCTCGATCCTCCGTTGACGCCCGGAGCCCACCTCGACGGCCGAGTGGCGCTCGGGCGGCGGCCCGACCAGGATGCCGTAGTTGAGGTCGACGACGCCCGGCACGGGCGACCGCCACCACCACGAGGTGACGCCCCGCAGCAGCACCCGCTCGTCGACCCCGCCCGGATTGACGGTCCGGCGCAGAAGCTCACCGCCGACCACCCGGTACTGAATCATGTCGCCGCTACGCGCCCGCAGCTCGAGGGGACCGTTGCTCCACAGGTCCTCGAAGGTCAGAACCCCGGCCGCCTCCTGCACGTCGCGCCGCAGGCGCTCGTTGACCTGCACCGTGAGCGGGTTGCGGACCGCGCGCCCGGTGGCGCCGAGCAGCCGGATCGAGTGCGTCACGAGCTCGGCTGCCACCAGCACCACCAGGCTCAGCAGGGCGAGCACGATCAGGAGCTCGAGCAGGGTCGTGCCTCTGTGGAGGGCGCGCCGGTTGTCACTCGCTCGGAGCCTCTGTCCGATCCCGATCCCGTACCCGTTCCCGTTCCCGTCCCCGTCCCCGACTCGGTCCCCGGTACCGCGCAACCCGCGGTCGCGCCGACCCGGAACCCAGCGGTCAAAACCTCTGAAAAGCTGCGCCGGGACGGAGGTGTCTCGGGATCGGGAACGGGAACGGGATGGGAGACGGAAGCGGGCTCTCACGGCCGCCACACCCGGGTCGTGATCGACACCACCATGTCGCGGCCGCGCACCTCGGCGGCGGCCTCCACCTCGAGCTCGTACAGATCGGGCAGCGGCTGCGGACGCACCTCGACGCGGGTGCGGACGGTGATCGCCGAGAGCGGCTGGAACTCGTCGCCGAGATCCACAGGGGCCGACTGCAGCGGCAGGAGCCCGCCGCGCACGCTCTCGAGGACGGTCTCGGCGGCCCGCACCAGGTCGGCCCGCGCCTCGAGCCGCCGCGCCGCGCTCATCTGGGCGTCGAGAAACCCCGCCGCGACGATGATCGCGAAGCCGAAGACGGTCAAAGCGAGCACCGTCTCGAGGAGGGTGAAGCCGCGATCGCGCCGTTCAGCGGGCCGGAGGACCGTGCCTGACATCCCACGACACTACGGCAGACGAGCCCTGCAATCCAGCTCTCGGGACCGGCTTTCGAGCGAATCGGTTCAGGCCGACAGCCCCAGCAGCTCCTTGAGCCTGGCCTCGGACTGCGCCTCGACCTCGTCGTGCAGCGAGCCGCCGTGGGAGTCCATGGTGACCATGACCGGAAAATGGTCGACCTCGATCACCCACAGCGCCTCGGGCACCCCGAACTCCTCGAGCATGAAGACCCGTTCGACGCGCGGAATCGCGCGGGCGAGGACCTGGGCGGCACCGCCCACCGCGTGCAGGTAGACCGCGCCGTGGGTCTTGAGGCCGGCGAGGGTCTTGGCCCCCATGCCGCCCTTGCCGATCACACCGCGCAGGCCGTAACGGCCGATGACGTCGGCCTGGTAGGGCTCCTCGCGGATGGAGGTCGTGGGACCCGCGGCCACGAACTTGTAGCTGCCGTCGTCGTTCTTGCCGACCACCGGGCCGCAGTGGTAGATCACCGTGTCTTTGAGAAACGGCGCCACATCCTCCCGAAACGCCTCGAGCAGCCACTTGTGGGCGGCGTCGCGGCCGGTGATCATGCGGCCCGAGAGCTCGACGAAGTCGCCGACCTTGAGTTCGCGGATGGCACTTTCGTCGACCGGAAGCTTCAGCTCAGCCATGTCAGCTCTCCCCCTTCCGCGATGCTGACGCCGGCCCGGCGCGCGGCCCAGCACATGTACGAGATGGTCACGAAGTAGCAGGCGGGCAGGCGATCGAGCACGCCGATCTTGACGCCGAGGAGGGTCGTCGAGCCGCCGAAACCCATCGGTCCGACGCCGAGCTCATTGCCTTCGCGCAGAATCCGCGCCTCGAGCTCGGCCAGCTCGGGCACCGGGTTGACATCCTCGAGCGGCCGCAGCAGCTGCCGCTTCGACGCCTCGAAAGCCGACACGCGGTCGCCGCCGACGCAGACCCCGAGAATGCCCGGCGCGCAGCCCTTGCCCTGGGCCTGGAAAACGGCGTCGAGGACGGCCCGACGCACGCCGTCGAGGTCGCGCCCCGCCTTGAGCTTGGCGTCGGGCAGCTTGTACTGGGTGCCGACGTTTTCGCTGCCGCCGCCCTTGAGAATCATCCGCACCTCGATCCGCGGCTCGTCCCACTCCTCGAAGTGGAGAAACGGGATCCCGCGCCCCGAGCCGTCGCCCGTGTTGGCGCCGGTGAGCGTGTTGACGGCGTTCGGCCGCAGATAGGTCCTCGCCGTCGCTTCGCGCACGGCGGCCTCGAAGTCGGCCTGGATCGCGCGCGTGCTCGCCCCCACCGGGTGATGCACCCAGACCACCGGCGTGCCGGTGTCCTGGCAGATCGGCGCCGAGGTGTCGCGTGCGAGGTCGACGTTCTCGAGGATCGTGTTCAAAGCGATGTTGGCGAGGCCGCCCTGGTCCTCCGCCTTCCGACCCTTGCGGAGGGCCTCGGTGACGTCCGCCGGCAGCTCGGTCGAGGCGCGGCGGATCAGCTCCACGAAGGTTTCGGTGTAGTTCCCGGTCGCACCCATTCCAACCTCCTCTGAGGGCCCCGTGATCCAGGTCGCCCAGCGGCGATTATACGCCGCGCGCCGGAGATTGTGAAAATTTTCGCTACGCCAGGAACTTCTTCTTCATGATCAGGATCTCGAGCGCCACGCCCGCTTTCTGGACCGCAAGGAGCAGCCCCTCGACGGCTCCCGACGGCAGCGAGGAGCGCGGCACGTCGCCGAGCAGGTAGGCGACGACGCGGTTCTTGACCGGCACCGGCACGACGGCGACCTCGGTCGGCATCGGATCGCCGAGCAGCTCGATCAGCAGCTGGTTCGCGAGCCCGCCCGGTATCGGGCCCGCGAAGTGCCCGCCGACCGCCAGGCCGGACATCACCGACTGGGTCTCGTCATCGACCTCGAAGGTCTGCACGTCGTCGACGACCAGGCCCGGCCCGCGCCCCAGCCAGCCGACAATTTTGCCGGAGTGGCAGGCCAAAAGGCAGCACCGTTCGAGCATGGCCGCGGCCCGCCGCAGCAGCAGCTCGCCGACCTCGTCGCGATGCTCGGCGACACGCAGCATCGCCGAGAAGGCCCCGTCGCGGAGCGGCCCGTCAGCCGCGCTCGGCGTGCCTTGGGGGATCGGCGCGAGCCCTGGAAAGGTCGCGGCTGCAGGGACCTGCTCCCTCGTGGATGCACCGCACGGACGCAGGAAATCGTCCGAGCTCAGGGGCGCCGGCGTCCACAGCTTGTCCCAGAGGTCGGCGACGCCGTGCGCCGGAACCACGGGAACGGTCGCCTTGATCGTCCGCGCGTCGTCCGCCGCGGCGAAATCCCGGAGCGCGGTCAGGATCCCGATCTCAGTGGCGACGTGGGGCCTGATGTCGAGACCGATATGGCTGACGATCTCCTCGATCGCCGATGGGTTGCGCGGGGTCGTCATCGCGACGCTCAGGATCCCGTCCTTACGATCGAAGACCATCGCCTGCAGTCGCCGCGAAACGTCCGGCGGAATCATGAGCCGCAGCTGCGGCGGGGCGCGGCGCAGGGTCTGCGATGCGACCGGCGGGACGCCGAGCTGCTCGGAGAGCGCCTCGAGCAGGGCGTGCTCGTCGACGAAGCCGAAACGCAGCAGCTGGGTCCCCAGGCGTCCGCCGCGGTAGTGGCAGGCTTCGAGACCGGTGTGGAGCTCGGCAACGGCAATGGCGCCGCGCTCGAGGAGGATTTCACCCAGGCGCTTCACCCGACCATCTTAGCCCGGAACCTGTGCGGGGTATTGGCCGCGCGGGAGACTTGGACGGCGGCGGGCGACGGGGCCAGCACTCAGAAACGCCCTCGGAGGACCGCTGTCAGGGCCTCTCCGGCCGCCTGTGCGGCCGGCGTCACCGCATCGCGAACCGCGTCGCTCAGGGAGCGTCCCGGGTTGTCGCCGACCAGGTACGCCTTGACCCGCCCGCGAACGCTGACCGGCACCAGCAGGACCTCGGTCGGCGGCGGCTGGCCGAAGACGCCCAGCAGGCGGGAGTTGACCGGTCCCTCGGGCACCTCGCCCGTGAAGTAGCCGTCGCCGTTGAGCTCGCGGAAGAACGACGGCTCGGTGGTCGCGGCCGAGAAGCTCCGCAGCTCGGTCGCGTCGAGTGGCAGCCCCCTGCCGATCCAGCCCGAGATCTTGCCGTGGTGCACGGCGAGGAGGCACACCCGGTCGAGGTACTGGCCGGCGTAATGGACCAGCGTCTCGCCGACCTCGGCCGCAGTCGCCGCGCCGCCCAGGGTGCGGGCGAGGTTCTCGTCGTCCATGACGGTCCGCGCCGCCGCGGCGCTGCCCGAGCCCACCTGCTCGAGACCGGGAAAGGTCGCGACCAACACGACGCGGGCAGCCCGCGGGCGGCTGTGAGTCCGCAGCACCGCGGTCGGCTCGATCTGGGGCGACCACAACCGGTCCCAGAGCTTCGCGCCTTCCTCGACGTACACGACCTCGGTCAGGAGCTCTTCGCCGCTCTCGGTCACGACCTCGCGCAGCTTGGGGACGCGCTCGATCGCCCGCTCGATCGTGCGGTCGGTGGTCACGAAAGGCTCGACGTGCAGCTGGGTGAAGTTGGCGATGCGGTCGATCGTGCGAGCATCTCCCGGACTGCTCATGGCGACCTGGATGCGGTCCCGGACCTTCCGGAACGGCACGACCCGCAGGCCGCGCAGCATGGATTCCGGGAGCAGGGCGGCCCCGGCGCCCTCCAGTTGCTCGAGCAGGGCCGACTCCGAGATGAACGGCACGCTGTGCTGCTCGGCAAGCACCTGGAGCAGCGAGCTCTCGTCGATGAAACCGAACTCCATCAGGGAGGTGCCGAGCCTCTGGCCGCCTTGCCGGCTCGCGGCAAGCCCTTTGTGCAGCTGCTCCACGGACAGAGCCCCACGTTCGACGAGCATCTCGCCGAGCAATCCCATGCCTTCATTCTACAACCGTCCGCGCTCGCTGTTCATCAGAGCCGGCAGCCGGACGGCTGCGCGGGGTCCGAATGTGCCGACACCCGGAACGGGAGCGGCCTCCCCCGGGTTACCCTGATCGATGGGAGGTGCGGCCGTGCAGACCCGAACAGAACGCGACACGCTGGGCGAGATCGAGGTCCCGGCGGACCGGTACTGGGGAGCCCAGACGGCCCGCTCGATCATCAACTTCCCGATCGGCAGCGAACGCATGCCGCGCGAGCTCATCCGCGCGCTGGGCATCCTCAAGCAGGCGGCGGCCGAGACCAACTCGGCGCTCGGCGTGTTGCCGCCAGAGCTCGCGGAGCTGATCGGGCGCGCGGCGCGCGAGGTCGTCGCTGGAGAGCTCGACGACCACTTCCCACTCGTGGTGTGGCAGACGGGCAGCGGAACGCAGACCAACATGAACGCCAACGAGGTGATCGCCAACCGCGCGATCGAGCTTGCCGGCGGCGTCGTGGGCTCCAAGGACCCGGTCCACCCCAACGATCACGTCAACCGCGGCCAGTCATCCAACGACACCTTCCCGACTGCCATGCACATCGCGGCCGCCGAGCGCCTCGTCCACCACCTGCTGCCGGCGCTGCGGCACCTGCGGGACACGCTCGATACCAAGGCGCAGGCGTTCGACGACGTCGTCAAGATCGGCCGCACCCACCTGATGGATGCGGTGCCGCTCACCCTCGGTCAGGAGTTCTCGGGCTGGGTCGACCAGTTGGACAAGAACATCACGCGGGTTGAGGCCACCCTCCCCGACCTCTACGAGCTGGCTCTCGGCGGCACCGCGGTCGGCACCGGCCTCAACACCCACCGCGAGTTCGCGGCCCGCGCCGCCGAGGCGATCGCCGGCATGACCAACCTCCCGTTTCGCCCTGCAACGAACTTCTTCGCGGCCCTGGCCGCCCACGACGCAGTGGTCGCCGCCAGCGGCGCGCTCAGGACGACCGCCGTATCGCTGATGAAGATCGCCAACGACATCCGGCTGCTCGGGTCCGGGCCGCGCAGCGGCCTCGGCGAGCTCATCCTGCCAGCCAACGAGCCCGGGTCGTCGATCATGCCCGGCAAGGTCAACCCGACCCAGGCCGAGGCCTTGACGATGGTGGCCGCCCAGGTGATCGGCAACGACGCCGCCATCACCACGGGCGGCGCTTCCGGCCACCTCGAGCTCAACGTCTTCAAACCGATGATGATCCACAACCTGCTGCAGTCGATCCGCCTGCTCGGCGACGCCGCGCGCAGCTTCGCCGACCGCTGCGTGCGCGGCATCGAGCCCGACCGGGCCCGCATCGCCGAGCTCGTCGACCGCAGCCTGATGCTGGTCACCGCGCTCAACCCGCGAATCGGCTACGACAACGCGGCCCGGGTCGCCAAGAAGGCGCACGCCGACGGCACCACCCTCAAGGAGGCCGCGGTCGCCCTCGGCCTCCTCACCGCCGACGAGTTCGACGAGTTGGTGCGGCCGGAGGAGATGGTGGGAAAAAAGAAGAATTAGGAATGAGGAATTAGGAATTAGGAATTTCCACCCACCCTCCCAGGGCCCAGGGGACACGCGAGGGGAATCAGGAATTTCCACCCACCCTCCCAGGACGCGGGGAAAAGGTGGGCCATTCCAGATTCCTCATTCCTAGTTCCCAATTCCAAAGGAATTCCACCCACCTTCCCGGGTCGCGGGGGAAAAGGTTGGGCATTCCTAATTCCTAATTCCTAATTCCTAATTCCAAAGGACTTCCACCCACTCTCCCGGCACCCCGGGGGGAAGGTGGGGCATTCCTAATTCCTCATTCCTCATTCCTCATTCCTCATTCAGAATTTCGGGTTCCTAACCCGAAATTCTCTTGGTCATTATCAGCGCGTTCTCGCCGTCGCTGTAGTAGCGCGGCCGCGTCCCCATCCGCTCGTAGTCGAGAGACTCGTAGAGGGCGATGGCCGCGTGGTTGGTCGGACGCACCTCGAGGGTCAGGCTCTCCCCTCCCATCGCGACGGCATGCTCCTCCGC
>DATIVB010000305.1:0-2390 GCA_035466375.1 Chondromyces sp. | reverse complement strand
GACGCGGATCCTCGACGAGCGCTTCGGGCTCCGGCCGACGGTGATCTCCGGGCCCGCCACCGACAACGAGGTCGGCTGCCGGTTCATCCGCGAGCAGCTGGGGCTGACGGCGGCCAACGCCCGCCGCGGCGACGGCGAGCTCGCCCGCATCGTGGTGGAGGCGGTCCGTGCCGCCGCCTGAAAAAGGCCTGAAGGTCGCGGTGCTGGGCGCCTCCGGCTATGTCGGCGGCGAGCTGCTGCGCCTGCTCGCAGGCCACCCCGGGGTGGCGGGTCTGCGCGCCATGTCGCAGAGCCGGGCCGGGGCGCCGTGGGCCGAGGTGCACCCCTCGCTGCGGAACCTGCCCGGCACGCAGCGCGAGCTCGAGGCCGCCGACCCGGGCGCCGCCGGCGTGTGGGCCGACGTGGTCTTCCTCGCCCTGCCGCACGGCCGCTCGCAGCAGGTGCTGGCGGCGGTCGAAGCCGGCGGGCCGCGGCTGATCGTCGACACCGCTGCCGATTTCCGGCTCGCCGACCGGGCGCTGGCGGAGGAGCTCTACGGCCCGCACGAGCGCGCGGACGCGCTCGGCGCCTTCGCCTTCGGACTCGCCGACACAGCAGGGGAGCAGCTGGCGGGCGCGCGGCGCATCGCGGTGCCGGGCTGCTTCGCGACCGCCGCCCTGCTCGCGCTGCGCACGGTGGCCTCCGACCTCGATGCGGACTCCGACCCGGTGTGCTTCGCCCTTACCGGCTCGTCGGGCTCGGGGGCGGCGCCGAAGGCGACCACCCACCACCCGTCGCGGGCCCACAATTTCTTCGCCTACGCGGTCGAAGGCCACCGCCATCAGGCCGAGCTCGACCAGCAGCTGCGCGAGTGGTGCGGCGGCGCCGCGCCGTCCTGCCGGCTGCTGACCCACTCGGCGCCGCTGGTGCGCGGCATCCACATCACCCTCCGGGCGCGCGTCCGCGCCCCGCGCGCCGAGCTGCTGGCGCGCGCGAGGGAGACGTTCATGGGCCGGCCGTTCGTGCACCTGCTCGAGCGGCCGCCCGAGCTTGCCGCCGTCGTCGGCACCAACCACGCGCACCTGCACGTGGCGGCGGTCGACGACGGGGGGGAGGTGCTGGTGTTCGCCGTCATCGACAATCTGGTCAAGGGGGCCGCCGGGCAGGCGGTGCAGGCCATGAACCTCGCCCTCGGGCTCGACGAGACGGCCGGGCTCGGGTTCTGCGGGCTGGCGCCGTGCTGACCGCGGCGCGCTCGCCGGAGCTCCCGGTCTACCCGCGGCTGGCGCTCGAGCCGCAGCGCGGCTCGGGCTCGACCCTGCTCACCACCGACGGCCGCGAGGTGCTCGACCTCTACGGCGGCCACGCGGTGGCGGTCAGCGGCCACTGCCACCCCAAGGTGGTGGCGGCGGTGCGCGAGCAGGCCGAGCGGCTGCTGTTCTACTCCAACGCGGTGCCGCTGGCGGTGCGCGACCGGGTGCACGAGCTGCTCATCGAGCTCGCGCCGCCGGGCCTCGAGCAGTGCTTCCTGGTCAACTCCGGGGCCGAGGCCAACGACGTGGCGCTGCAGCTCGCGCGCCGCATCACCGGCCGCAGGCGGTTGGTGGTGATGGAGGGCGGCTTCCACGGCCGCAGCCTGGCGACGCTGGCGGCGAGCGGCCTGCCGCACTACCGAAGGCTCGCGGAGAAGAGCGGCGGCCAGGCCCTCGTCGACCTGACGGCGGTAGCGCCGTTCGACGACCCCCGGGCCCTCGCCGGCCTGGTGGACGCCGAGGTCGCAGCGGTGCTGCTGGAGCCGGTGCAGGGGTTGGCAGGGGCGCGCGAGCTGCGGCGGGAGACCCTGCTCGCGGCGCGGCGGGCCTGCGACGCGGCCGGCGCCCTGCTGCTCTTCGACGAGGTGCAGTGCGGCTGCGGCCGCACCGGCGCCTTCACTGCCGCCGAGGCCTACGGGGTGCGGCCGGACGTGCTGACGCTGGCCAAGGGCATCGCCGCCGGGCTTCCCATGGGGGCGGTGCTGGTGTCCGGTCGGGTGGCGATGAGCGTCCGCGAGGGCGACCTCGGCTCGACCTTCGGCGGCGGCCCGGTGGTGGCGGCGGCCGCCGCCGCCAACCTCGAGGTGCTGCGCGACGAGCGGCTGGCCGAGCGCGCCGCCACCCTCGAGCTGCGGCTGCGGCGGGCGCTGGCCGACGTCACGGCCGTGCTCAGGATCACCGGCAAGGGCCTGCTGCTGGGCCTCCACCTCGACCGGCCGGCGAAGGGCGTCCAGGTGGCCCTGTACGAGCGCGGCTTCCTGGTGGGCAGCGCGGTCGACCCCAAGGTGCTGCGGCTGCTGCCGCCTCTGGTGCTGCACGACGACGAGGCGGACCGCTTCGCGGCCGCCCTGCGGGAGGTTCTGCGATGACGGGTCCGCA
>DATIVB010000304.1:0-3232 GCA_035466375.1 Chondromyces sp. | reverse complement strand
CCGCCCATGGTGTCCCTGCGCGACATGCGGCGCGACGCCCGCGCCGCATTCGACGCCGCGGTCGCGGCGGTGCAGCCCGGCAACCTGGTGCCGCGGCGGGTTCGACTCGCGCATGGCCGCCTGCTCGTGGGCGGCGAAGCGTGGCCCGAGGTGCGGGGCCGGCGGGTGGTGATGGCGATCGGCAAGGCCGCTCCCGGCCTCGCCGGCGCCTGGCTCGACGCCGCGCCCGGCTGGGCGCACGAAATCTTCGTGCTGACGCCGCACGGGGTGCCGGTGCCTCGTGCAGTCGAAGACGAAGCGACGATCCTGCGCGGCGCCCACCCTTACCCCGACGCCGACGGCGAGGCCTCGACGCGGCGACTGCTCGAGGTGGCGGAATCTCTCGGAGCCGACGACCTGCTGGTGGTGCTCCTGTCCGGCGGCGGTTCCGCCCTGATGGCGGCGCCCGCGCCCGGACTCGAGCTCGCCGATGTCCGCGCGACCACCGAAGCGCTGCTCAAGGCCGGGGCCGCCATCACCGAGGTCAACGCGGTGCGGCGGCAGCTGCTGGCGGCGGCCGGCGGAGGACTCGGGCGCGCGGCGGCGCCGGCGGCGGTGCGGACCCTGGTCCTCTCCGACGTCCTCGGCGACCCCCTGCCCGACATCGCCTCGGGGCCCACCGTGGCCTCGGCCTCGACCGCGGCCGATGCGCTCGCCGTGCTCGACCGCTTCGCGATCCGTGATGCGGTGCCCGAAGCCGTGGAACGCTTTCTCGATCGGGCGGCCGGGCAGGGAGGCGACGACGACGCGTGGGCATCCTCGAGCTCGACGCGGGTGATCGGCAACAACCGGACCGCGGTCGAGGCCGCCGCGGCGACCCTCGAAGAGCGGGGCTGGGCGGTCGCGATCGCGCCGCAGCACCTCGTCGGAGAGGCCGCCGAACGGGGGCGGGAGCTCGCGAACGAGGCGCGCGCCAGGAAGCCTCGAGGCCCCGAATCGGTTGTCCATGGCGGTGAGACCACCGTCACCGTGCGCGGGGAGGGCCGCGGCGGCCGCAACCAGGAGCTCGCGCTCGCGGCCGCGATCGAGCTCGAGGGGGCGCCACACACGGTCCTTCTCGCGGCCGGGACAGACGGCGTCGACGGCCGCTCCGACAACGCCGGGGCGATCGTCGACCAGACGACCATGGCGCGGCTGCGGGCGGCCGGGATCGACGTACGGGCCGCGCTGCAGAACAACGACAGCGGCACCGCCCTCGAGACGACGGGGGACGCCTTTCGAACCGGGCCGACCGGCACCAACGTGTGCGACCTCACGCTGGTCCTGACGGCCCCGAACCACGAATGAAACAGAAGGGAAGAAACATGGACGACCAGGGACCCCGAACCATCGACCTCGATGCGTTCCGGCGCGGCAAGCCCCCGACCCGGCTGATCCTCATCGGCGTGCTGGTGCTCGTCGGTGCGCTGCTGGTGTTCAGCATGGTGTTCACCATCCAACCCGAGGAGGTCGGCATCGTGCTGCGCTTCGGCGCCTTCACGCGAACCGCCGACCCCGGCCTCAACTTCAAGCTCCCCTCCCCCATCGAGCAGGTCCTGAAGGTGCCCGTGCAACGCCAGCTCAAGCAGGAGTTCGGCTTCGAGACCGTCGAAGCCGGCGTGCGCACGCGCTACTCCGACCGTGACCTGCAGGCGGAGTCGCTGATGCTCACCGGCGACCTCAACGTGGCGGTGGTGGAGTGGATCGCCCAGTACCGGGTCGCCGATCCCTACAAGTACCTCTTCCGGGTGCGCAACATCACCACCACCTTCCGCGACATGAACGAGGCGGTAATGCGGTCGGTGGTCGGCGACCGCTCGGTGGACGAGGTCATCACGGTCGGCCGGCTGCAGATCGAGGACCAGATGAAGCTCAAGCTGCAGGAGCTCTGCGACCGCTACGAGACCGGCATCGTGGTCGACCAGATCGTGCTTCAGAACGTCAACCCGCCCGACCCGGTGAAGCCCTCGTTCAACGAGGTCAACCAGGCCGAGCAGGAGCGCGAACGCTCCATCAACGAGGCCCGCGGCGAGTACAACCGGGTGATCCCGCGCGCCCGCGGCGAGGCCGAGCAGGTGATCGAGCAGGCTCGCGGCTATGCCATCGACCGGGTCAACCGGTCCAAGGGCGACGCGGCGCTCTTCGAGCAGGTCTACGCCGCCTACCGGCGTGCCCCCGAGGTCACCCGGCGCCGCATCTTCCTCGAGACCATGGCGACGGTGTACCCGGCCGTGCAGCGCAAGATCCTGCTCGACAACAGCCTCGAGGGCATCCTGCCGCTGCTGCAGCTGGACGGGGCGGAGGTGAAACCGTGAAACAGCTCACCATCGTGCTCACGGTCGCCGCCGTCCTCGTGGTCATCGCCGCCCTCGGCGGGGCCTTCTTCATCGTCAACGAGGCCCAGCAGGTGATCATCACCCAGTTCGGCAAGCCGGTGGGCGAGCCCATCACGACTCCCGGCCTCAAGGTCAAGACGCCCTTCATCCAGAAGGCCAACTTCTTCGACAAACGCTTCCTCGAGTGGGACGGCGAGCCCAACGAGGTGCCCACCAAGGACAAGCGATTCATCTACGTCGACACCTACGCCCGCTGGCGGATCACCGACCCGCTGCTCTTCTTCCAGCGCCTGCGCGACGAGCGCGGCGCCCAGTCGCGTCTCGACGACATCCTCGACGGCGAGGTGCGCAACACCATCGCCAAGCACGATCTGATCGAGGTCGTGCGCTCGACCAACCGCGAGTTCGAGATCAGCTCCGCCTTCGAGGACGAAGTCGTGCGGCAGATCACCGACGGCCGCGCCGTGCTCGAGCAGCAGGTGCTGGAGAAGGCCGCTACGCGCACCGCGGTGCTCGGCATCGAGATCCTCGACTTCCAGTTCAAGCGCACCAACTACGCCGAGGTCGACCGGCCCAAGGTGTACGAACGGATGATCTCGGAACGCCAGCGCATCGCCGAGGAGTACCGCTCGGAGGGCGCCGGAGAGGCCGCGCGCATCCTCGGCGACAAGGACCGCGACCTGCAGGAGATCACGTCCGACGCCTACCGCCAGGCGCAGGAGATCAAGGGCAGGGCCGACGCCGAGGCCGCGGACATCTACGCCGGGGCCTACAACCGCGACCCCGACTTCTACCGCTTCCTGAAGACCATGGAGGTCTACACCACCACCATGGACAAGCAGACGATCCTGCTGCTGTCCACCGACGGGGAGTTCCTG
>DATIVB010000303.1:0-6357 GCA_035466375.1 Chondromyces sp. | reverse complement strand
ACGGCTCAGCATTGCGGGGAAGTGTACACAAGAACTGGAGGAGGAATTAGGAATTAGGAATTAGGAAGTAACCGATCCCCCGGCAAAGCCGGGGGCTTTTAATTTGTGAGCCGCCCAAGGCGGCAATTGACGGCCGCCTATCGGCGGCCTTTGCGCCACCTAAAGGTGGCGGCCTCTATTCCAGGCGTAACTTCTCCTGGCGTTGATCTTCTTTTTCCTGATGTTTGATGTATTCGCGGATGGCCATCTCATCTCGCCCTACCGTGGACACAAAGTACCCTCTTGCCCAGAAGTGCTGGCCGACGTAGTTGCGCCCTCTCTGGAAATGGACACGCGCTATATGGATTGCGCTCTTCCCCTTGAGGTATCCCACTACTTGCGCAACGGAGTACTTTGGCGGTATCGATAACAACATGTGCACGTGGTCCGGCAGCAGATGCCCCTCCTCCACTTCGCACTCCTTCTGCTTTGCCAGCGTCCGAAATACCTTCCCGAGTTCCTGCCGCAGTTGACCGAATAACACCTTTCGTCTGTATTTCGGTATGAACACCACGTGGTACTTGCATTCCCATACGCTATGACTCAACCTCTTGTAGTCGTCCATCTGAACTCCTCTCGTGTGGCTTAGGCGGCTCACGATCTGGAGTTCACTGGACGACTCCTGGAACTGTCAAACTTTGATAGCCTCCCCGGCAAAGCCGGGGGATCTCCAATTGACCTTAGGAATTAGGAATTCGGAATTCGGAATGCCGCCCGCCCGCCCATTTCGGATTTGGGATTTCGGATTTCGGATTTCCACCCACCCGGCAGCCGCAGCCGCGGCCCATCGTTGGAACGTTAGAACGTTAGAACGTTAGAACGTTCCCGCCCGCCCGGCAGCCGGGACGGCTGCCGCCACAAGGGTGTTCCGCCGACGATTCGCTTGTGGAGCACGCGTCTCGCGTGCTGGGGGGTGGGTGGAACGTTCGAACGTTCCAACGTTCTAACGTGCAACGATGTGCTCGACTGCCGGTACACTGACACCGTGACCGCGGCACGATCTCGACGCTGGAAAAAGGCGCTCCTGTGGCTCCTCGTTGCCGCCCTGTCGGCTTCCGCGGTGGTCGCACTGTGGGTGGTCCTGACCTGGCCCGACGTGGCAGCGCTCGCGAAGCAGCCGCCCGAGACGACGGCCTTCATCGAGGCGGCGAAGGCCCGCGGCGAGGAGCCCGAGTGGCGCTGGGTGCCCTACTCCAGCCTCTCCTTCGAGCTCCGCAAGGCGGTGGTGGTGGCCGAGGACCTCAGCTTCTTCTCCCACCACGGCTTCGACACCCACGAGATCAAGATCGCGGCCCGCGAGGCGGCCGAGGGCAAACGGGTGCGCGGCGCCTCCACCATCACCCAGCAGCTGGCCAAGAACCTGTGGCTGTCGCCATCGCGCTCGCCGCTGCGCAAGCTGCGCGAGCTGGTGCTCACGCGGCAGCTCGAGCGCCATCTCTCGAAACGCCGCATCCTCGAGCTCTACCTCAACGTCGCCCAGTTCGGGCCCGGCATCTACGGCGCCGAGGCCGCGGCCCGCCACTACTTCGGCATCCCGGCCTCGGAGCTCGACGCCGACCAGGCGGCCCAGCTCGCAGCCTCCCTCCCCCGCCCCACCAGCTGGCACCCGGGCGTCGCCAGCCGCGGCTACGCGCGGGCCGTGTCGCGGGTGCGCCTGCGCGCCGCGCAGACCGAGTGGCTCGACCAGCTGCTGTGAGGCGCCGCCCCGGCAGAGGCTCTTCCGAGTTCGGCGGCGGTGTTAGCATGAAGCGGACATTCATCAGACGGAGAGATATCGGAGGCGTGTCATGAAAATCGTCGCGACGCTGTGTGTCCCGTTGCTCGCGCTCGCCCTCGGCGGCTGCGCGCCCGAAGCACCCCCGCCGCCCACGCCGCCGCCGGCGCCGGAGGGGCTCGCCAACGGCTCGTTCACCGCCGAGCTCAACGGCTTCGACATCCACTACGAGGTCCACGGCCGCGGTCCGGCGCTGATGGTGCTGCCGAACTCTTGGGGCCTGTCGATTCAGGGCCTGCGCAATCTCTTCGGGCCGCTCGAGGAGAAGCTGACCCTGGTCTACTTCGACCCCCGCGGCATGGGCGGGTCGGGCCCGATCGTCGAGGACGCGGACATGGGCATGGCCGCGGTGCGGGCGGACTTCAACGCGCTGCGCGCGCATCTCGGCCTCGACCGCGTTGCCGCCATCGGATGGTCGAACGGCGCCATGAACCTGATCCTGCTCGCCGCCGAGCACCCCGAAACGATCGACGCCGCGATCTTCGTGCACGGCGCCGCCTCCTTCACCGAGGAGGACATGGCGGCCATGGCCGCCCGCTATCCCGAGATGATCGCCAAATGGGCGGCCTTCCAGCAGGAGATGGCAAGCAACGCGGAGCTCACCGACGAGGAGCGCACCGCCGCCATGCGCTCGCTGTGGCTCGAGGACTGGTTTCCGCTGTCGACCGCCGACCCCGAGGGCTCGGCCGCGATGTTCGAGCTCCTGTTCGGCGACGCCGAGTTCAGCTGGAAGCACGCCGAATACTCCGACCGCGAGAGCCCGACCTTCGACGCGCGCGACCGGCTGCCGCTGATCACCGCGCGCTCGCTGGTCATCGCCGGCGCGCACGACATGTTCCCGCCGGAGAAGGTGCAGGAACTCGCCGACGGCATCGCGAACTCGGAGTTCGTGGTCTTCGAGTCGAGCGGCCACTTCGCGCCAGCCGAGGAGCCCGAGGCGTTCACGACTGCGGTGTGGCGGTTTCTCGGGGTCGAGTAGCGCGCGGCACATCGTTGAAACGTTGGAACGTTCAACGTTTGAACGTTCCCCCACCCGCCCGGTCCGCGGTGTGACCGCTTCGACGTTCCGTCCGTTGGAGGCGTGTGCTTCAGCGCCCGCCATCGTCGCGTCGGAGAACGCGAGCGCGGTGCTGTCGGCTAACGCGCTCCTCGCGGAGGCTGAAGCCTCCGCCTACATCAGGCCTCCCTGTCGCGACGCGATCCCGTGACCGCTGTGGGCGGGTGGGAACGCTGAACGTTTGAACGTTGGAACGTTCCACGTTCGAACGTTTCCCCCCACCCGCCCGTGACATATGGGGGGATGGGTGGGAACGTTCAACGTTCAAACGTTCGAACGTTGTAACGAGGAAAAAAAGCCGGTGGAATCCCACCGGCTTTCAGGTGATCGATCGCGGCGAAATCTACTTCGTCTTCACCGGGTCGGCCGGCCTCTCCGGCAGCTTCATGGGATTGGCCTCGATTCGCTTCAACACCTCGGCGATGCCGCGGTCGAGCTGCGGGTCGCGGCCTTCGATGAGGGACCGCGGGTCGTTCTCGACCTCGATGTCGGGCTCGACGCCGTGGCCCTCCATGATCCACTCGCCGGTGGGCGAGTTGGAGCCGCTCATGGGCACGAAGACCGTGCCGCCGTCGATCAGCGGGCCGGTGCCGCCGATGCCGACCACGCCGCCCCAGGTGCGCTTGCCGATCAGCGGTCCGAGGCCGAGCTCGCGGAAGTAGTACGGGAAGATGTCGCCGTCGGAGGCCGAGGTCTCCGAAATCAGGCACACCATGTGGCCGTGAAAGACGACCCCGGGGTAGGTCCCCGGCTGGTCGGAGAAGGTGCCGAATCGGGTGCCGAGCAGCTCGTTGTCGAGGCGCTCGAGAATGATCTGGGAGACGTTGCCGCCGCCGTTGGAGCGCACGTCGACGACCAGACCCTGCTTGCGGATCTGGGGGTAGAACCACTTGATGAACTCGGCGATGCCGTCGGACCCCATGTCGGGGAGGTGCATGTAGCCGACGCGTCCGCCGGTGGCCTCGTCGACGTACTCGAGGTTGCCGAGCACCCAGTTCAGGTAGCGCAGCTTCTCCTCCGAGAAGATCGGCTCGTAGGTCACCTCGCGAGCACCCTCGCCGGATGGGGAGTTGCCGAGCTTCAGAGTGACAGGGTGGGTCGTGTGCTGCAGGAGACGGTAAGGGTTGTCGTCGGTCGTGAGCTCGGAGCCGTTGATGGCCAGCACGTACATGCCGGGCGCAGCATGGACGCCGACCTCGGTCAGCGGCGAGCGGTACCCCGGCTCCTCGTTGTGGCCGCGGTAGATCTTCCCGATGCGGTAACGTCCGGCGGCTTCGTCGGCCACGAAGGTCGCTCCGGGCAACGCCACCCTGGGCCGCGGCGGGATCTCGTAGTCGCCCCCCTGGATGTACGCGTGGCCGACGTTGAGCTCGGCGATCATCTCGCTGATCACGTAGTTGAGGTCCGAGCGGTGGGCCACGTAGGGCACCAGCTGCCGGTACTGGTCGCCGATCGCCTGCCAGTCGTAGCCGTGCATGTTGTCGACGTAGAAGAAGTCGCGGTAGCGGCGCCAGACCTCGTCGAAGATCTGCGCCCACTCCTCGGCCGGCACCCGGTCGACCATCATGTTCTTCGTGTCGACCTTCTTCGCCTCGTTCGCCTTGGGCTTGGCGTCGTAGCGCATGTAGCTCGAGTTCTGCTGCACCAGAATCGTGTTGCCGCTCGGCGACACGGCGTACCCGTCGACCCCCTCAACCAGCGTCGAAGCCTCCCGCTCTTTGATGTCGAAGATGTGCAGGGCGGTCTTCATCGGGCTCTGGCGGCCGTAGAACGGCGCCCCACGCTCGCTGTAGACGAGGTGTCCGTCGATCGCCACCAGGCCCCCGTAGTTGGCGGCCTCCACCGGGACCCGCACCGCGCGCTCGGCGAGCCCGTCGAAGTCGATCTTCAGGTACTCCTTGGGCCTTTCTTCTTCGCCCTTATCGTCGTCCTTGCCGGCCTTGCCCTTCTTCTTCGCGGCTCCGTCGTCCGCCGCCTCCTCTTTTTCGTCACCATTCTCACCGCCGATGGCGACCTCGTCGCTCTCGGGCGCGAAGGGGTCCTCCACGTCCTTGCGCAGCGCGAGGGCGAAGATGCCGGTCATGCGGTTCCCGGCGATGTTCCACTCGATCTGGCTGATCTGCGGCGCGTACTCCCGCTCGGACAGGTAGAAGAGAAAGTTCCCCTCCGGGTCCCAGGAGGGGCCGTACTCGTTGCTCAGACCGTCGGTGATACGACGGGTCGTGCCGTCAGCGACGCTCCAGATGTAGAGCGAATCGAGGTTGTTCTCGTCCGACATCGAGAAAGCCAGGTGGCCGCCGTTGGGCGACCAGGCGTAGTCGAAGATCCGACCGCGCGGGTCGTCGGCGACCTCCTGCAGCGAACGCCCTTCGACGGTGAGCACGTGGAGCTTGCCGTGCTTGTCGGAGAAGGCCAGGCGCTTCCCGTCCGGCGCCCACTCCGGCGCGTAGAGCATGGTGCGGAAGCTGTCCGTCATCCGCTGCGGCTCGCCGGAGCCGTCCTGGTTCACCAGGTAGACCTGCTCCTCCCCCGTCATGTCGGAGATGAAGGCGATCTTCGCCCCGTCCGGCGACCAGCGGGCGTGCTTGTCGTGCGCGCCCGAGGACCGGGTCAGGTTGCGGGTCGGCCCTTTCTCGATCGGCACGGTGAAGATGTCGCCGCGGGCCACGAACAGAGCCCGCTCGCCCTTCGGGCTGAGCTCGAAGTCCTCGATGTTCTCGGAGGCCGGGTAGCGCGACGGCCGACTGGCGAGGCCGTCGTCGGGCACGTTGATGGAGATCGCGCGGTCGGCGCCCGACGAGATGTCGTACACGTGCAGCTCGCCTGCCAGCTCGTAGACGATCCGGCCGGTGTTGTCGGAGCTCGGCCAGCGGACGTCCCAGGTGGTGCTCTCGGTGAGCTGCCGGACCTCGCCGCCCGCCGCGTCGCGGGCGTAGAGGTTGAGAGTCCCGTCGCGATCGGAGGCGAAGAAGATGGTGCCGCCGATCCACATCGGGTCACGCTCGGTACGCACGCTCGGGGCCACCTCCTCGGTCGCGCCGGTGGCGAGGTCAAAGATCAGGAGATCCTGGGCCCAGCCGCCCTGATACCGCTTCCAGGTGCGGAAGTCGCGGAACAGCGGCGAGTAGACCATCTTGTCGCCGTCGGGCGAGAAATCGCCGGCGCCCGAGGTCGGCATGGGCAGTCTGACCGGCAGGCCGCCGTCGACGTCCACGGTGTAGAGCGCGGAGCGAACCTCGACGCTGTCGGTGTCCCGTGAGGCGCGGAACAGCACGGCCGTGCCGTCCGGGGTCCAGCCGTACACGTGGTTGTCGTAGCCCCAGCGCGGCGGCAGCGGACCGACCGCCGGGTAGAAGGTCAGCTGCTCGGGAGCACCGCCCTGTGCGGGCATGACGTAGACCTGCTCGTCGCCGTCGTACTGGCCGGTGAAGGCGATCCAGTTGCCGTCGGGGGAGAACTTCGGAAACAGCTCCTGGCCGGGGTGGGC
>DATIVB010000302.1:0-1689 GCA_035466375.1 Chondromyces sp. | reverse complement strand
TGCCGCCGGGTTACACTTGGGGCGCCCGTTGGGAGGATGGAATGGGGACGTATCAGGGTGGCTCGGCGCCGGCGATGGCCAATCAGATCTGCGACGGCTACACCATCGTGTCGCAGGTGTCGCTGAAACGCCTCGACGTCGACCAGATGAAGACCCTGGAGTTCGAGCTCGACAAGCGGCTGCGCGAGACCCGCGCCGAGCCCCTCGATCTCAGCGACCAGCCGGGCCTTCAGGCGCGCAACCGCCGCATCTCCCGCATCGAAGGCGCGCTGCGGGTGGTCCGCCACACGATGCAGCAGCGCCGGATGGGCCGGCTGTAGCGTCGGATGGGCTGGGAGGCGCTGCGCGGCGACCCGCTGCCGTGGCTGCTCGACGACGAGCGCCCCAATCTCCAGTGGCGAACACTCACCGAGCTGGTGGGGCGGCCCGCCGCGAGCCCGGCAGTTGCCAGAGCACGGGGCGGCGCCAACGCCGTCGACCCCGTGGCCGCGCTGCTCGAGGCGCTGCATCCGGACGGAAGCTGGGCATGCGGGGCGGCGTGGTGGGACACAGGCGTCGGGCCCGGCTGGCGCCTGCTGTCCGCGGTGCAGTGGGGGGCCGACCCGGGCGATCCGCGCCTGCAGGCCGCCGCGGCGAAGTTGCTGGAGAAGGCCCCCGGCGAGGGCGGTTTCGCGCGCGGCGACTCGCAGTCCGCGACGCCTCGGCTGACGGCCCGGGTGGTGCAGGCCATGGCCGGGCTCGGCCTCGCCCGCCTCCCGAGGGTGCAGGAGGCGCTGGCGTGGCTCGAGGAGGGCGCGCGGCCGGCGCCGGACGGCGGCTGGCTCGCGGAGGACCCGGACGGACCCGCGTCGCCGTGCGGCGTCACCGCGGTGGCGACGCTGGCCGCGCTCACCGCGTCCGGAGACGATCGGAGGAACTTCCTGCGCGAGCGGGCGGTGCGGGGCACCCTCGAGCTGCTGGCGCGCGGGGGTGCGGATCTCGAGCTCCTGAGCCAACCCTGCCTCGAGCGCACCGATCTCGCGGAGGCGCTGTGGGCGCTGGCCCGCGCCGGCGTCGCGCTGCAGCCGGCGATGGCGCAGCCGCTGGCCCGTCTGCAGGCCCGCCAGCTCGAGGGCGGACGTTGGCCGCGCGATCTGGAACCGCCGTCCGGCCTGCCGATCGGCGACCCGCCGGTCTGCGGAGCCCCGTCGCGATGGGTGACGCTGAAGGCGGCCGTCGCCCTCTTGCGCTACGGCGAGGAAGCCGAGTTGCCGAGGATGTTTCCGGAGAAGCCAGACCCGGCGCGAGCCGGGAATTAGGAATTAGGAATGGGGAATTAGGAATGTCCAACCGTCCCCCCCGCGAATTTCGCACGCCTGCCAGACTGCAACAGCCACACCTGAAGAATGGCTGGAGGCACCGCGATCTCGTCGCATCAAGGTCGAGGGGTCCGATCACACGAGACAGCTGTTATCCAGTACGCCGCGGAAGTTGACAGACCATGACGAAGCCGCACCGGGAGGGTGGGCGGCATTCCTAATTCTTAATTCCTTATTCCTCATCCGTCGTGCTGCTCTCCACCCCTCGCGTGCTGATCCACACGATGGCGCTGACCAGCAGCGCGGCGCCCGCCCATTGCCACGGCCCGAGGACCGAATCGTTGACCAGGTAGTCGAGGAGGACGGCGGTGAGCGGCAGGGAGAGCTCGCA
>DATIVB010000301.1:0-13160 GCA_035466375.1 Chondromyces sp. | reverse complement strand
CGGTCGACGTGGATCAGGCATTCGTCGGGAACCGCCGTCAGCGAGGGCGAGCGGGACGAGATACCGGTCACCGCCAGCGAGCCGCGGCCGAGCATCGGGTGGTCGGTCTCGAGCTCGCGGTGGAGGCGCGCGACCCCTTCGATCACCGGCACCATTTCGTAGATGGCGTTGCGGCCGCGGTCCGGCTGCGAGCCGTGGGTCGAGACGCCGGCGGTGGCGATCTCCACCTCCATGCGGCCGCGCTGGCCGTGGCAGACGCCGAGGTGGGAGGGCATGGCGATGACCACCGCTTCCGGCCGCAGCTTGGTCTCGTTGAGGAGGTACTGCCACGCGAGCCCGACGCAGTCCTCGCCGTTGACCGTGGCAGTCACCCACAGCGTGACGTCGTCGGCGAGGCCGGCCCGGTCGGCGAGGGCGGCGCCATGGATCACGGCGGCCAGCCCGCCCTTCTGGTCCGAGGCGCCGCGGCCGAAGAGGATGCCGTCGGTGACGATGCCGCGGAACGGATCGTGCCGCCACCGCGTGGGGTTGGAAATGCCGACGGTGTCGACGTGGGCGTCGAAGGCGAGCACGCGCGGCCCCGAGCCGAAGCGGCCCAGCACGTTGCCCATATCGTCGATATGGACGTCGCGGTACCCGAGCGTCTCCATCTCGCGCATCACCCGCTCGCAGACGAGCCGCTCACCGCGGCTCGGAGAGGGCACGGTGACGAGATCGTGCAGCAGCTCGACGCACCTCGACGAAGCCTCGCCGGCGAGCCGCGTCACGGCCCGCTCGAAGTCACCCTGGACTGCGCTGTCTCGTGTCATGGTTACTTCCCTATCCAATCGGATGAGAATTTTTTCACAAAGTGTACGCGGGATCAAGCGCAACCTGGCGGTTCCGACCCGTTTTGGTCACCCGAAGCCGCACGGGCTGACGACGTTTGCACGCGAGGCCGGCTCCATTCCTGAACGCTGCACGTTGCCACTTCACCCCCGGGGCCTGTCGTTGGGGCCGCCTCCCGGGTAGGTGGGCGAAACGTTCAAAGGTGGAACGGATGTCGACGTGGAACGGCGGTGCTCAGGCCCGGGGGCCGAATATCGCGCTGCCGATCCGCACCATCGTGGCGCCCTCGGCGATCGCGATCTCGAAGTCGTGGCTCATACCCATGGAAAGCTCCGGCAACGGCGCGCCGGAGACCTGCTGCAGACGATCGCGAAGCTCGCGGAGGCTGCGGAAGAACGGCCTCGACGCCTCGGGGTCGTCGCCCCACGGCGGGATCGCCATCAAACCGCGCACCTCGAGGTGGTCGCAGCGGAGCGCATTGTCGAGCAGGTCTCGCGCTTCGGACGGGACGGCCCCGGCCTTCTGCGGCTCGTCGCCGACGTTGATCTCGAGCAGGACAGGCAGCCGGCGCTGGGGCCAGTGCTCGGCGAGCAGGAACTGCAATCGATCGGCGATTTCGAGCCGGTCGACGGTGTGGATCACATCGAAGACCTCGAGCGCGGTCTTGGCCTTGTTGCGCTGCAGGGGCCCGATCAGATGCCACCGCGCGCCTTCGACGTCGGGCCTCTTGACCGCCGCCTCCTGGACCCTGTTTTCGCCGAGGTCGCGGGCGCCGGCAGCAACCGCGGCGGCGACGACTTCCGCCGCGAATGTCTTACCGACCGCGATCAGCGTGATCCCGTCGGGGTCCCGACCAGCGCTCTCGGCCGCCTGTGCGATGCGCCGGCGCACCGCAGCCAGGCGGGAGGGCAGCTCGTCGGTCACCGTCAACTCCCGGGCGCCTCGTCCTCGGGAAGGCTGAGATTCTCGCTGCTGTAGAGGATGCGGTGGCAGTGCTCGCAGTCGATGATCTCCTCGCACCTGCGGACCCTCTGCTGGAGGTGCGGGCGGAGCGAGAAATGGCACAGCGAGCAGGAGCCCTCGACGACCTCGGACATCGCGCGGCCCTGCTTGCTCTCGAGGAGGCGCAGGAATCGCGCGCGGTGCTTGGGTTGGATCTCCGCCTCGATGAGCTTGGCCTGTTTGGACAGCTCGTGGACCCGCTGCAGGAGCTCGCCCTTGCGTTTCTCCCAGGTCTCGACCACCTCGACGTGCGCGCTCTCGGCCTCGGGCCGCTCGTTGCGGCGCGCCTCGATCTCGGTCTTGAGTTGCTCGATCGCGGCCTCGAGCTCCTGGCGACGCTTCGAGGTCTCGTCGATGGCCTTGGTCGCGTAGTCGATCTCCGAGATCACGGCCGTGAACTCGCGCTCGTTGGACACCATGCTCTTCTGCTTCTGGAAGTGCTCGAGCTCGATCTCCCACTCGGCCTGCTTCCTGCGGACCTCCGTGATTTCCTCTCCGTGCGACGCCATCTGCCGCTCGAAGGCCTCGAGCTCCTCGTGCCGCAGGCGGTTGGCGGCCTGGAGCTCGCGGATCTCGGTGGGCGGCGAGTTGCGCTCGGCGATCGACTCGGCAATGGCGTCGTACACGCGCTGCAGCCGGACCAGCAATACAAGATCGTGTTGTTCCTTGCTCACCTTGTCCCCTCGGCGGGTGTGCCCCGTGGCCATGGGCCCACCAGGATTCGAACCTGGGACCGACCGGTTATGAGCCGGCGGCTCTGACCGCTGAGCTATGGGCCCCGACGCATAGTAGCGCGCCCACCTTCGGCCAGCAAGGAGACCGCCGATAGACGGCGAACGGCAGAGCCACAACGTTCGAACGTTTGAACGTTAAACGTTCGAACGTTGGGCGGTAGGGGTGGGGGGCGTCAGCTCCCGGTGTCCGAGAACGGCTTCAGCAGGTGCGCCCGGGTCGGATGGCGGAGCTTGCGCAGCGCCTTGTACTCGATCTGGCGGATGCGCTCGCGGGTGACGTTGAAGGTCCGGCCGACCTCCTCGAGGGTGTGCTCGGTCCCGTCGCCGATCCCGAAGCGCAGCTTGAGCACCTGCTCCTCGCGCGGCGTCAACGACTTGAGGACATTCTCGGTGTGGTCCTTGAGGGTGCGCATGATGACCGCCTCGATCGGTGAGACCGAGTTGGTGTCCTCGATGAAGTCGCCGAGGTGCGAGTCCTCCTCCTCGCCGATGGGAGTCTCGAGCGAGATCGGCTCCTGCGAGATCTTGTGGATCTTTCGGATCTTCGACACCGGCATCTCCATCCGCGCCGCGATCTCCTCCACCGAGGGCTCGCGCCCGAGCTCCTGCACCAGCATCCGCGTGGTGCGGGTGAGCTTGTTGATGGTCTCGATCATGTGCACCGGGATGCGGATCGTGCGTGCCTGGTCGGCGATGGCGCGGGTGATGGCCTGGCGGATCCACCACGTCGCGTAGGTGGAGAACTTGTAGCCGCGGCGGTACTCGAATTTGTCGACCGCCTTCATGAGACCGATGTTGCCCTCCTGGATGAGGTCCAGGAACTGCAGGCCCCGGTTGGTGTACTTCTTGGCGATCGACACCACCAGGCGCAGGTTGGCGACGATCAGCTCCTGCTTGGCACGGTCGGTTTCGGACTCGCCGCGCCGCACCTCGGTGAGCAGGATCTTGAGCCGCTCGTACGGGACCTGGAAACGCTCCTCGAGGCGCTCGAGCTCCTGCTCGTAGCGCTCGACCCGCTCGGTGTAGAACTTGCGCCGCTCGACCGAGCGCTCCTGCTGGAGCTTCTTCTTGTCTCGGTTGATGGTCTGGATCGGGATCGCGAACTGGCGCTCGACCTCGCCGAAGAAGGTCAGCAGCCGGTTCCGGGTGGTGGTGGTGAAGTCGGCCCGCCGCACCAGGATGGCGGTCTCGGCGGTGTTGGCGTCGATCTTGTCCGACAGCTCCTGGTGCCGCTTGCCGGCCCGCTTGCAGCGCCGCAGCCGGCGCCTGAGCTCGCGCGACTCGTCGTCGAGGTGGGCGATGGTCTTGAACAGGCGCAGCCCTTCGCGCACCCGCTCCTCGGCCTTCTCGTCGAGCTCGTCGACGCTGGTCTGCAGCAGCTCGCGCACCCCGCGGCGCTCGCGCCTGGCCCGTTCGTTGGTGCGCAGGAAGAGCTCGAGCAGGGAGGTCTCCTTCGACAGCGCGATGAAGACCCGCGCTTCGCCCGACTCGATGCGCTGCGCGATGTCGACCTCGCCGTCGCGGTCGAGCAGCTTGACCGTGCCCATCTCGCGCAGGTACATGCGCACCGGGTCGTTGGTCTTCTCGAGCTGCTCGGTGGCCACGGGCCGGGTCTCGACCTTCGCCGCCGCCTGCTTGTCCGCGGCGGCCTTCGCTCGCGCGCCGCCCTCGCGGTTGTCGGCCTCGGCGCTCTCCGCGTCCATGATGTCGATGTCGAGCTCGGAGAGCCGCATGTAGATGTCATCGAGCTCTTCGGCGATCCCCGTGACCTCTTCGGGAAGGTTGTCGTACAGCTCCTCGTACATGATGAAACCGCGTTCCTTGCCGGTCTGGATGAGCTTCACCAACTCGGGGTACTTTTCCTCAATCTGCACACTCGACTCCTTCACCACCATCCGCCTCCATTCACAAGGGTGAACTGTGCGTCTCGAGAACGCCCGAGATCCCGGCGGACGGCGCCGCAAGCCCTCGCGGCGGCACAACGCACTGGAGAGCACATCCGGCAGGCGTTCCATTCCCGGAGGAGATCAATCAATAGCTTTGTCCATCAAGCTGCATTCAGGAGAGGCACTCTGCTTCCGGCACAGGAGATCCGCACACTCCCCGTCGCCATCCGAATGAATATGGGTTGCAGTTCCGGATTTGGCAAGCCCTGGACGCCGAGATTGTCAGATCTCGACCGTCTTTTGTCGCAATTTCGCCTTCTCGGACAGTAATCGGTCCAACTCGACCTGGTCTCCCCTGGCCTCTGCAGCCTCGATCAGGGGTGCCAGCTGTCGCGCGCGCCGCCGCGCCTGGTGATCGAGAAGCTGTCGCACCTGGAGCCGGATCGACGCGTCGGTGACCTCCGGCATGACCCTCGTGCACAGCTCGGCGACCAGCGATGCGGCGCCGGGGTCGGTGCAACGGTCGAGCAGCGTGCGCACGAAGTCCGGCTCGCCGCCATCCCGCTCGATGTCCCCCGCGGCCTCGAGCAGGTGCCGTACCCGCGGATCCTCGATGTACGGCAGATGAACGAACTCGAGAATCCGCCGCCGCCACTCGTCCGAGCACTCGAGCAGGATCCGCAGCACCTCCCGCTCGCCGGCCGGCACCGGCTTGTGCGCGGCGGGCAGCGCCCGGGCGCTGGTCCGCCGCCCGCGCGAGCCGTGCTCCTCGATCTCCCGCGGCCGCAGATACAGACGGCGGGCGAGCTCCTCGATCAGATTCTGGCGCAGCGCCGGGTCCGTGGCCGAGCACACGAGGGCGGCCAACTGGAGGCCCGCGCGCCGGCGCAGCGGGGGCTCGGGCGGCAGGTCGTGGAGGAGGAAGTCGAGCAGCGGCGTGGGGCGCTCGAGGAACGCGCGGAAGGCGTCGCTCCCCTGCTCGCGCACCACGTCGTCCGGATCCATGCCCGGAGGCAGAACCAGGACCGCAGCCTCGAGCCCCGCTTCGAGCAGGACCTCGGCGCCGGCGCCGGCGGCCCGCCGCCCGGCATCGTCGGCGTCGTAGCAGAGGAGAACGCGGCCCTCGGCGCCGAGCTGCCGCTTGAGGATCCGCGCGTGGTCCGCGGTCAGGGCGGTGCCGAGGGTGGCGACGGTGTTGGTGATCCCCGCGCGATGCAGCGACAGGCAGTCGAAGTATCCCTCGACGACCAGCGCTGTGGTGCTCTCGGCGATGGCACGTCGCGCCCGATCAAGGCAGAACAGGGTGGAGCGCTTGTGGAAGATCGGGCTCTCGGGACTGTTGAGGTACTTCGGCTCGCCGTCGCCGAGCACGCGGCCGCCGAAGGCGACGATGCGACCGTCGCCGCTGTGGATGGGAAAGGTCAGGCGGTTGCGAAAACGGTCGTAGGGCGAGGTCCCGCTGTCGGGCCGCACCGCCAGGCCGGCCTCCACGACCGCACCCTCCGGGTGGCGGCGCCGCAGGTGATCGAGCAGTCGTCGCCAGTCGTCGGGCGCGAAGCCGAAGCCGAACTCCCGCCAGCTGTCCTCGGCGAAGCCGCGGCGCTCGAGCTCGGCGCGAGCGACCGCCCCCTCGGGCGCCGCCAGGCATTCGGCGAAGAACAGCTGCGCCTCGCCGAGCAGCTCCCGCAGACGGTCGGCGGCGTCCTGACGCTGCCGGGACTGGGGGGAGCGCGGCGGCAACTGCACCCCGAAGCGGCGGGCCAGGCGCTCGACCGCCTCCGGAAAGCTCAGATGCTCGACCTGCATGACGAACTTGAAGACGTCGCCGCCCTGGTGGCACCCGAAGCAGTAGTACAGGCCCTTCTCGGCATCGACGGTGAACGACGGCGTCTTCTCCTCGTGGAACGGGCACAGTCCTTCCCAGGTCCGCCCGCGCTTGCGCATCCGAACCTGCTCGCCGACCACCTCGACAATGTCGGCGGACTCGCGCACCCGCGCGATGACGTCGCGGCCGAGGTCGAAATCCAACATCACGGGCCATTGTCGCACGACGGGAGACGCCGACGACGAAACGTTCTAACGTTCTAACGTTCCAACGTTTGAACGTTCCAACGTTCGAACATCGGAGCCTCAAGCCCCGTCTTCGATCTCCACCTCGGTGACGCCGGTGCCGCCGAGGTGCTGCGGCGGGTGGCGGAAGGAGCGCACCGCGGGGTGGCTTCGGCAGACCTCGGCCACCATGCGGCGGAGGACGCCGCTGCCGTGCCCGTGCACGATCCGGAGCTGCGGCAGGCCGGCGCTGAGCGCCTGGTCGAGAAAGCGCTCGAGGTCCTCGCGCGCCCGCTCGCCGTCGAGGCCGATGAGCTTGAGCTCGCGGCCGGCGTGCTCGGCCGTGTCGATGACCACCGCGGTGCGGCGCGGCTGCTTCGGCGCGTCGACGACCTCGAGGTCCGCGACCGGCACCCACAGCCGTTTGCCGGCCACGTCGACCTGCGCCTGCGAGCCACGGACCTCGCGCAGCACGCCCCGCCCGCCGACCGCGAGCCGGACCGCCGCGCCCTGCGAGAGGTCGTGCGTCCCGGGACCGCCGCTCGCGGCCGCGGACGGCTCGATCGCGAGCGCCTCCTCGCGCAGCTTCTGCAACCGGCGCCGCCCCAGCGCTTCATGCTCCTCGATCGCGGTGCTCAGGCGTTTGATCGCTTGATCGAGCTTGGCCTTCGCACGCCGGCGGAGCGCCTCGCGCTCGGCCGCCAGCTCCTCGGGGATCTTCCGGCGCTCGGCCTCGAGGCGCGCCAGCTCGCGCTCGGCGTCGTGCCGCGCACCGTCCGCCGTGGCCCGCTTCAGGGCGAGCTCGGCGCGCTCGGCCTCGAGCTGGGTCTCGAGGGTCTCGAGGCGGCGCAGCCAGCGGTCGAGCTCGAGATGCTCTCCGCCGAGAAGCTCCCGCGCGCGCGCCAGCACCCCCTCCGGCACGCCCATCCGCTGCGCGATCTCGAGGGCCCGCGAGCGGCCCGGGCGACCCATCGTGAGGGTGTAGACCGGACGCTCGGAGGCCTCGTCGTACTCCATCGCGGCGTTGTCCATGGCGTCGCCGGTGCTGGCTGCAAGGGCTATCGCCGCGAGGTGGGTGGTCACGACCGTCAGGCCGCCGCGCCGGGTCAGCTCCTCGATCAACGCGCAGCCCAGGGCTGCGCCCTCGAGGGGATCGGTGCCGGCGCCGAGCTCGTCGAACAGCACCAGGGTCCGCTCGTCGGCCTCGCGCAGCAGCCGGGCGGTTGCCGCCATCGCGGCCGAGAAGGTGGAGAGGTCGGCGGCGACGTCCTGCTCGTCGCCGATGTGGGTCCACAACCGGCTGAAGGCCGGAAGCCTGGTCCCCTCGGCCACCGGCAGCGGAATCCCGTGCAGCGCCATCAAGGCCATCAGCCCGATGGTCTTGAGAACGACGGTCTTGCCGCCCGCGTTGGGCCCGGAGACCACCAGGGTGCGCACGCCCGACCGCAGCTCGAAGTCCAGGGGAACGACCAGGTGGCCGGGGTCGCGCCGCTCGAGATCCCCGAAGAGCTCGCGCCGCAGGGCGTGCAGCCGCTCGTCGAGCAGCGGGTGCCGGGCGCAGTACAGCACCAGCTCGCCGGGGGGGCCCGGCACCGTCACCCGACCTTCGACGCGGCGCCCGAACAGCACCTTGGCCTGCACCGCGTCAAGCTCGCCGAGAACCCCGACTGCCGCCGCGAGGCCCTCCCGGGCGTCGGCGAAGAGCCGCGCGATCAGATGCAGGATCCGCTGCACCTCGCGCTGCTCGCCGGCCGCCGCGGCGGCGAGCTGGTTGTTGAGCTCGACCACCGCCAGGGGCTCGACGAAGGCGGTCGCCCCGCTCGCCGACATGTCGAGCAGCAGGCCCGGCAGCTGGGCCCGCACCGGGGCGCGCACCGGCAGGCAGTAGCGGTCCCGGCGCAGGGTCGGCGGCGCGTCGGTGACCAGCTCGCGGTGGGCTCGCCGGATGCCCTCGAGCTCGGCCATGACGGCAACCCGGGCGCGCGCGACCTCGCGCCGGAGCCTGGTCAGCTCAGGCGAGGCGTTGTCGTTGACCGTGCCGTCACGGCCGAGCAGCGGCGCCACCCGCTCGACGAGGCTGCTGGTCTCCGGGAGGGCGGCCGCGATATCAGCCAGCAACGGGTGGTCGGCGCCGTCGAGGCGCCGCCGTACCGCCGCCACCTGGCGCGCCAGGTTGAGCAGGGCGAGCAGGTCCCGGGGATTCGAGGGCGGAGCCGCGCCGGCTTCGAGCCAGGGCACGGCCTCGTCGAGGGCGGCAAAGGAAAAGCTCTCCTGATCGCTGATGAGCTCGTCCACGGCCGCGGTCAGGAGCGCGGCCGCGGTGGGGTCGTGGATCGCATCGGAGCGGGCGGCGAGGCCGGACAGAACAGCGCGGCCCACGCCGCTGCGGGCGTGGGCCGCGACCAGTTGCAGAACCTTGTCGAACTCGAGCTCTGAAGCGCGCGACGGGACCACCGAGAGTTCTACAGCATCCCTGCGCGGCGCTGCTTGGCCATCTTGCGCAGCATCTTCTTGCGGGCCTGGATCATTTCCCGCTTGCGGCGCTCGGAGGGCTTCTCGTAGAAACGTCGCCGCTTGACCTCGGAGAGGATGCCGGCCTTCTCGCACTTGCGCTTGAATCTGCGCAGCGCCTGTTCGAAGGACTCGTTGTCACGAACCGTGACGCCTGTCGGCATATGGACTCACCTCCCCTCGGTGCGAATTGCGCCGGCGAGCAATCGAGCTCCGGCGCGCACGTCCGGGGCGGGAGGATACCACCGCCGTCCGTGACGGTCAAATCGGCGCCGCCGCCGCCGGCTGCAGCGGAGGCGCCGACGGATCGCGGCCCTCAGTCTTCGACGACCTTGGTTTTGACCGCGTCGAACTGCTTGTTGTAGACCTTGCCGGTCTTGGTCCGGAAGTAGAAGGCCGCGGCACCACCCTCGGCCTTGCGGTACAGCCAGGTCTCGACCCCACGCTTCTCGTCGACCTGGATGTTCTGGTAGTAGGGCACGCCGGCGACCTGCTTGACCTCGTCCATCGTCATACCCTTGGTCACCAGGTCGAAGCGCTCCTGGGTCATGAAGCGCATGTCGGTGAGCTCGGCGAGCTTGTCCTGCAGGGGCTGGTACGGCGGCAGCTCGAGGGAGTCGTAGTAGCTCAGCGCGGCACCCAGCTGCTCGATCGCCTTCTTGTAGTCACCCGCCATGGTGATGGTGTCGTCGGCGACCAGAATCGCCTCGTCAGCGTAGATGTTGAGCCCGGACACGGTCGCCGGGTGCTCGGGGAAGTTGTTGAGCGCCACATTGAGGAAGTCGGTGAGGGCGTTCTGCGCCGCATCGAAGGCCTCGTCGCGGGCGGTGGTCAGCTCTTCGATCCGGGCCGGAAGGGCCTCGAGCTCGGCCACCTGCTCCTCGGTCCGGTCACGCTCGCTGATGGCCTCGAGCTCGACCAGGCTCGCCTCGGCAGCGGCGAGATCGGCCCGCAGCTTCTGCAGCTCGTCGTACTGCTGCTGCAGCACGGTCAGCTGCTCCTCGAATCGGGTCTGGGCAAGCTCCTCTTCGCTCGGCCCCCGCGAGCAGCCCACGAGCAGCAGCCCGAACACCGTGATGAATGCGACGCCACACGAAAGGAATCGGCTCCTAGCCATGGCTCCTCCCTTCGCCCCGCACGCTAGCAGAAACCAGGCTTTGTGACAACATTCACGAAGTCGCCGCCGATCGGGCCGGCGAGGCGCCGGGAAGGCCCCGCGCCAGATGCGTCCATCGGGCGATTTTTCAATTACTTGACGGAATGAGACTTCGGTGGCGATAATGGTCGGAAGCGCGATTGGAGGCACCATGGACCGTTACGACGCGATACTCGAAGCGATCAGGAAGGCCCAGCGTCACGGTTTCGACTCGCTCGCGACCCAGCTCGAACAGGTCATCGTGGCCCTCGAGCGTTCGCTCGACAGCGCCAAATCATCGCTCGAGAACGCCCTTCCGACCGATCCGGAAGCGGTCTTCCCGGTGTCCGATATCGAGGCCGAGGTGGCCGCCATGCGCGACCAGCCCCGGCAGGCCGCCGGAGTCGGTCTCGACGAGCTGCGGACCCTCGACGGGGCGCGCAGCCAGTCCGAGCTGCTGCGCGCGCTGCTGCCGATGCTCGCCGAGCACGTCGGGCGGGCGGTGGTGCTGGTGATCCGGGAAGGTGTCGTCACCGCCTGGAGCGGCGCCGGCCTCGAGTATCCCGATCAAGTGCGCGGCTGGCAGGGCGGCATCGCGGCGTCGCCCGACTTCACGCAACTGGTGGAGACGGCGCTGCCGCGGCGCTTCCAGCCGGCCGGCGACCCGCTGCTCTCCGAGTGGCTGGCCGACGAAGGGTTGCCCGAAGAGGCGGTTTTGCTGCCCATCAGCCTGCGCGGCAAGCTCATGGGCATGGTGTACGTGGACCGCGTGGCGGGCCGGCCCTGGAACCTGGAGGCGGCGCAGGCGCTGGTCGCCGTCGGGTGTCTCCTGATCGACACCCTCGCGCACCGGCCGGTCGCGCCGTCGCCGACCCTGGCGCAGATCGTGACCGCGGAACCTCCGCAGGCCGTCGAACCCGAGCCCGAGATCTTCGCCGCGCCTCCGGACGAGGAGGACGCCGTGGCCGGAGAGGCGCGTCCCGAGTTCGCCTCCGAGAGCCCCGCCGAAGAGACCACCGGGGAGAGCTTTGCGCCCCCGCCGTCCGAGGCCGCGGACTTCGAGGAGCCGAGCGGCTGGCAACAGCCTGGAGCCGAGGACGAGGTCGCGATCGAGTACGATTTCGAGCCGGAAACCGCCACCGCCGAACCGGAGCCTGCGCCGGAGGCTTTCGACCCGTCCGCGACCATGCGGGTGGAGATGCATGAGGAGGCCCCCGCGGCCGAGAGCTACCCGCAGCCGGATTTCGGCGCCGAGCCGCCGCGGTCGCTCGGTGAGGCGGGCGCGCCGCCCCCGGTGCGACCGATCGAGCCGCCGCCGCAGATGCCGGGACCGGGTGACGCCGCTCCCGAGGACGACGTCCGGCACGAGGAGGCGCGGCGCTTCGCGCGGCTCCTGGTGTCCGAGATCAAGCTCTACAACGAGGAAGAAGTGGACCGCGGACGCATCGAGCGCGATCTCGCGCGGCGACTCAAAGAGGACATCGACCGCAGCCGGGAAATGTACGAGAAGCGCATCCCGGAGGACGTCCGTGCCGGCCACGACTACTTCTACGACGAGCTCGTTCGCATCCTCGCCGACGGGGACGCCGACTCCCTCGGCATGTGAGCTCTTTGACGCCGATTTGGCGTCGCGCCGCGGCGCCCATTCTCCTCATGCTGGCGAGCTGCTCCGGGTCCGACTCGGCGCCGGAGCCGCCGGCCCGTGACCGGATCCTCGACCGGGCCTTCGCGGCGATCGACAGCGATCCATCGCAGGCGGCGCAGCTCTTCGAGGAAGCAGGCGCCGGACCCTCTCTGGAGCGGGCGCGGATGTCCGGCTGGAAGTCCTGCCTGGAATCGACGCGGGCGCCGGCCGCGTCGTGGCGGCGTTTCCTGGACGACGGCCCGCCGCCCGACCTCGCCGCCACCGCCCGGCTGCGGCTCATCGAGGCGCTGCTCGAAGAAGGGAGCATCGATGCGGCCCTGACCGAGCACCTCCTCCTCCCGCCCGCGTCGCGCGCCGCGGGGGACGAGCTCCTGCTGGCGGTCGAAAGCCCGGAGGTCCGGCTCGAGGCCGCCCGCCGGCTCGCCGTCTCCTCGCCGGGTCGACTGGCCGCCCGCGCACCGGATCTCGAAGGGCAGACGGTGGAGGCGCTCCGCCCCGAGGAGTGGCTCGAGCGGAGCCGCTCGTGGCGCCTTGCCGGCCGCCCCGCGCGCGCCGCCGCCGAGCTCCGCCACCTGAAGTGGCGGGGGACCTTCGAGGTCGAACGCCGTCGCGAGCAGGCCCGGGCGGAGCTCGCCGCGGGCTCGCCACGGGCTGCGCTGAGGGTGCTTCCGCAGGGCCGGGACGCGGCGGCTGCCGATCACGAGCTGCGGGCGCGCGCACACCGCGCCGGGGCCTGGGAGCTGTACCCGTCGCGCCGGGCGGCCGCGTCGTTCGCCGACTGCGTCGCCGCCGCCGAGCGGGCCCTGGCCGAGGGGACGGCGGACGACGTCGGCACCTCGGCCCTCGAGCTGGGGCTCGAGTGCGCGACCGAGAGCGGCCGGCTCGAGATCGCCGTGCGAGCCTGGCGCAGCCTCGCGGCCGAGGGCTGGCACGCGGAGCGCAGGGAGTGGCTCGGCCGCCGCCTCGGGTACGCGCTCGCCGCCGCCGGAGACGGCGTTCGGGCGGCCGAGCTCGCCGCGGAGCTGCCGGACCACGCCCGCTGCCTGCGCTATTGGGCGGCGCAGGCGGCAGGTGATCGGGACCGTGAGCTCGAGGCGCTCGCCGCGGCGCCGGTGGGCGATCTCTACGCCGGGTGGGCGCGGCAGGCCCTGGGCCGGCCGCAGCCCGCGCCGCCGCCCTGGCCCGCGGCCGTGCCAAGCGCACCCCCGCCCGCTTCGGTGCAGCGCCTGCTCGACGCCGGTGCGCCCAGAGAGGCGTTGCGGCAGTGGCGGTGGCTGCGGGAGCTCCGCCCCCCCCTGCCGGCGGAGGCTCTGGCGGCGGCCGAGCTTTCCGCGCAGAACGGCTTGACGGTCGACGCCATCCGCTGGCTG
>DATIVB010000300.1:0-4544 GCA_035466375.1 Chondromyces sp. | reverse complement strand
GCATCCACGACCTTGGTGCCGGGCGTCGCGATCTCTGCCCGGTCGTCGCGGCCTCGGCCGGAGAAGGGCGCCGTCCACGGCTGCGGGGCCTCGTCGGGGCCGCCCGCCGCCGGTACATCGTCGAGATAGACGTCCACCGTGGCGTTCGAGAACTCCGGGCCCGGGTCGGGCAGGAGCGTGAAGGCGTAGTCGTGGCGTCCCGCGAAAGCGTTGGCCGCGGCCGGCAGTGCCTCGCCGGAGGCGAACACCGCGAAGCCGGGCAGCGGCGCCTGGTCGGCCTCGCCGGAGATTGCCGGGGGCGGCCCGCTCATCGCCCAGGTCTCTTCCTCGCCGCGGACGTCGGGCCCACTGTTCGGGTCGTACAAGGGCACCACCCGGTACTCCCAATGCCCGTCCGGCGGGATCGAAAAGTCCCTCCAGAACGTCGGCGTGAGCACCGCGGACGTCGCGGCGAGGATCTCCCAGGTGCCGCCGAGGTTGGCATCGCGCCGGGACACCTCCCAGCCCGCGGGGATCAGGCTGTCGCCGCTCACGAACGGCGTCTGCCGCCACTTCAAGTGCACCAGGTCGTGCTCGATGTGCACCGCCTGCAGGCCGAAGGCCTGGAAGGTGTTGCGGTCGACGATGGTCACGGTGGCGGAGGCGGGCACTCCGAGGAGGGCACTCGACGGGTCGCGAAGCTCGATGGTGAAGAGCTCGTCGTCCTCCACCAGGCCGTCCGTCCGGATCAGCACCGATGCGGTGGACGCGGAGGTCTGGCCCGGCTCGAAGTGCAGCACGCCCGATCTCGCGTTGTAGTCGATGCCCGACGCGGCGGTCCCGGCGACGGTCTGGTAGGCCACCTCCACCGCCACGTCGCTCGGCTCCGACAGCACGACCTCGAAGCTGACCAGGTCACCCTCTTGGACGAGGTGCGCCGGCTGCGCAAAAAGGACCTCGGGGAGGCCGTCGACAATGGTCACCACACCGTCGCTCGGCAGCGGTCCGCTGTCGAGCGCGCAACCCGCCGGGTTCGAGAGCGTCAGGGTGAAGGTCTCGCCGTCGTCGTCGATCCCGTCGGCGACGATCGGCACCGCGATCTCGCGGCGGGTCACCCCGGGGGCGAAGACCAGGGAGCCCGAGACGTCGGTGTAGTCGGTGCCGGCGGTCGCGGTGCCGGCCGCGGTGGCGTAGTCGACGCGCGCCTCGACCTCGCTGGCCGCCGACAACCGCACCGGGATGACGATCTCGCCCGCGGGCTCGAGTGCGGTGTACCGGGCCGTGGTTTCTCCGCCGTCGGCCAGGTAGACGAAGGGCGGACTGTCGTTGGCGCTGATGGTCACCGTGGCCTGCCAGTCCGGGCCCAGGCCGGCGCCTCCGGTCGGCTCCGAGAGGATGATCTGGAAGCTCTCCGGTCCTTCAAAGACCGTATCGTCGAGGAGGAGGACGCCCAGTGACTGGCTGGTCTGACCCGCAGGGATGGTGAGGATCTCGTCGACGGCCACGTAGTCGGAGGACGCCCTGGCCTCACCGTCCACCGACCGGGCGCGGACGCTGACCGCGGTGGCCTGTGTGGTGTCGAGCACCGCCTGCAGCGTGATCAGCCCGGCCTGCTCGTCGACGGTCCGCGACACCGGCGACAGGTTCAGCCGCGGCTGGCCGAGATCGCCGAGGATGGTGACGGTGGTGCTCGCAGGCTGGCCGAGGGCGGCGTTGACGGGATCCGAGATCGTCACCGTGAAGCTCTCGTCGAGCTCGGGCAGCCCGTCGTCGATGATGGGCACCGGGATGACGGCGCTGCTCTCGCCGAACGGGATCGTCAGGCTGGTCGGCACCGCGCCGAAGTCCGCGCCGGAGACCGCCGAGCCGTCGGAGACCGTCACTGTCAGGCCGACGTCGGCCACCGGGTTGCCCGTCACGACGATCTCGAGGAGGGCGGTGCCCGCGGCCTCCGCGACCTGCAGGAGCGGGGACGCGAAGGCGACGGAGGGGACGCCGTCGTCGTCGCGGATGGTCAAGGTCGCCGTAGCGGTGCTGCCGAGGGCGGCCCCGGAGGCGTTGCTGAGCGTCAGGAGCACCGTCTCGTCGTCCTCCACCAACGCATCGTCGACGATCGCGACCGCGAAGGTCCCGGTGGTCCCACCGGCGGGAATCGTCAGCGTTCCCGAGGCCGGCTCGAAGTCCTGGCCCGCCGAGGCCGTGCCTGCCGCGACCGCGAAGTCCACCTGAACGTCGCCCGCCACCGGCTTGTTGAGCTCGACCGTGACCACCGCCTGGCCCGCGCGCTCGAGCACCGAGTAGGAGGGGGCCCTGAAGCCCACCGCAGGCGGCTCGTTGTCGATGATGACGATCTCGCTGTGGGACGGCGGTCCCACCAACACGCCTCCGTTGGCACTGACGAGCCGCACCAGGAACGACTCGTCGGACTCCACCAACTCATCGTCGAACACCGGCACCGCGATGTCCGCGGCGGTGGCGCCGGCATTTATGACGACCTCGCCGTTCACCCCACCGAAGTCGAGGCCCATCAGCGCGCCGCCGTCCGCCGAGGCCCAGGTGACCGTCACGTCGCTCACGGCGGCTCGTGAGAGCTGGACCGTCACGATTGCCGAACCCGAGCTCTCGTCCACCACCACCGTTCCCGGGTCGAGGAAGGCCCGCACTGGAGGGGTGCCGTCGACCAGCTGGACCTGCGCCCCGGTGAACACGAAGCCGGCGTCGCCGGGGGCGAAGAGCTCGACCGCGAAGTCCTCGTAGTCGTCGGCAACTGTGTCGACGGCGATCGGCACCCGGATCTCCCGGCGCAGCCGGCCCGGTTCGAAGACCAACTCCCCCGCGACCGGCGTGAAGTCGAGGTTCTCGGTGGCTGAGAATGGCCGGGTGCGGTAGCCGAAGCGCGCCTCCGAGCGGGGCGGAGAGGACAGCAGCACCTCGACCACCGCCTCGCCTTCCGACTCCCACACCTCCGAGTTGACCGAACCGGCGGTCACGCTGATGAGGGACGCCTCGTCGGAGCCGACGTCCCAGGGATCGGCGCGCCACTGCCCGTCCAGGTCGAAGGCGTAGGCGCCCGCCGGGCCGGTGCTGAGATCCGTGCCCCCGTCGCACGGTGAGTTACCGATGACGAACGACCACTCCCCGAGGTGCACGGAGCTGTCGCCGACCAGCTTTTCAACCTCGAGGCGAACCACCCGCGCCGTCTCGGGTGCCATAAGCTCGACCTCGTCCCACAGGTAGTTGGGATCGGGGAGGCCGGACCCGTCCGCGGCGCGCTCGGACACAACCACCCGGTAGCTGCCCGACCTCGCTGCCATGTCGGCCGGGCTGTCTGCGACGGCCATCGACCACCTGTGAGCGGTCGAGAAGCCGAAAGCGACGGCAGTCCCCTCGAGCACCAGCGGTGCGCCGAAGTCGACCTCCACGAATGCCGGATTCACGGCCGCGGTGCGTATGATCGAGCGTGGGTTGCCGTCGAACAGATTCGCCAGCGAGCCGAAATTGATGGTCGAGCTGGCGACGGCCGCGGATCCGGCCGGGTTGCAGTCGAGGTGCTGATCAGCAGCACCTCCGGTGAGGGGCCCCACCATCCAACCGCTGACCCCGGTCGCCGAGCCGGGACCCGGCGCGGTGGCGTCACTGGAGATGTTGTTGCTCGATCCGGCGGCCATCTCGCCGGCGAAGCAGGCCGTGCCCGACCCCTCGATCAGCGTGTTGACCGCGGTCAGCGATCCTGCCGTCCGTCGCAGGCCGTACTCGCCGCCGATCACGGTGGCGTTGGCAACCGTGGCGTCGACCGAGTCGCCCTCCACCAGCAGCCCGGCGTGGCGCGCGGTGCCCGAGCCGAGGTCGTAGAAGACCGTGTTGCGGATCGCGAGCTCGAGCTCGCCGACCGAAGGCGCCGCGACGCCCAGCCGCTCGCCCGCGCCCGAGGCACCATCGAGACGAACGATGGACTCGCGCAGCTCGACCCTCCCGCTGACGCCGGGGCCGTCGAGGAGGACGCCGGCGAGATCGGTTGCGGGATCGGCGGAGCAGTACAGCTGCAGCCACTCGAGGACCAGGTTGCCGACCGTCGACCGGATGCAGGGCCCGCCCGCGACCTCGAGGCCGACCGCACCCGAGGTGTAACGGCCCAGGTGGCCGTTGTTGGGCGCCGCGCGGATCGTGATCGGGGTCTCGAGGCCGGTGGCCCAACCGTCGATGACCAGAGGCGTGGTTTCGATGACGCCGGTGTTGTGGACGCTGATCTCGAGCGCCACCCGCGCCGCCGCGAGATCGGAGGTGCCGAGGTGGTTGGAATCAGGAGCGCTTGCTATCGCCTCGGCAAGGGTCGAGAACTCGTGCCGCAGCACCTTCAGTGGCGCACCGGTGACGTCTGCCGGCACGCCTCCGGTCGGGGTGGTGACCTCGCACTGGAACGGGCTGGAGCACGAGCGCACAAAGACGACCCGGTTGTCAGCGCCGTACTCCAGGCGCTGTCCGGCGAACACCTGGTCCAGAAACTCCGAGTTGATCGTCGCGATCCCGCCGGAGATGCTTACCGTGCCGGTTTCGTAACCGAAGAT
>DATIVB010000299.1:0-5586 GCA_035466375.1 Chondromyces sp. | reverse complement strand
GCCGAGGTAGGCGCGGACCGAGGCGCGCTCCACCGTGGCGAGACCGAGGCGCCGCTCTTCGAGCCAGGCCGCGAACTGGCGCAGGTCGCGGCCGTAGGCGTCGATCGTGCGCGGGCTCAGGTTGCGCTCCACCGCCAGGTGGGCGAGGAATTCGTGGATCTGGTGCTCCATCGGATCGGTCACGGACCAATGGTACCCCCCCACCGCAATCGCGTTGCATTGTTTGAACGTTGGAACGTTGAACGTTGGAACGTTCGACTCATCCGGAATTGCAGGTGATACGGAAGTCGGTGAGACCCGCGTCCGAGTCCGCGTCCGAATGACAGCGACATAGCCAGGATCGGTGTCCAGTGACAGTGGCAGATGGCAGTGGCGGTCTCAGTGGCAGTCTCAGTGACAGTTTCAGCGGCAGTTTCAGTGGCAGAGGGCCGCGTCCGTGGCAGCGAGCAGGCATCGCGACCGCGACGTCCACCTCTGGGTCGACCATGACCAGACACCGCCGCCTTTCGAGGCGTCAGCGCGAACCGTCGCAACCACGAAGGCACCAAGACACCAAGAAAAACACCAAGGATTCTCTTCGTGAACATCTTGGTGCCTTGGTGTCTTGGTGGTTCAACCTCGGGCGGGTGGGCGGAAATCCGAAATCCGAAATCCGAAATGGGTGGGCGGATGGGAACGTTCGACGTTCGAACGTTTAAACGATGACCGGAACGGGCAACGCCCGTCGGTGTGTTCCGTATACTGGTGGGAGTGGCGGCGCGGCCGCCTCAAGTCGTGGAGTTTCAATGAATCCGGTTTCCGACACGGTGCTCGAACGTCTGGAACGGCTGCACGAGTCGGTGGTGCGCGTGATCCGCGGTAAGGCGGAGATCGTCGACGCCCTGATCGCGGCCCTGCTGGCCCGCGGCCATGTCCTGCTCGAGGACGTGCCGGGGGTCGGCAAGACCACCCTCGCGCAGGCCCTCGCGAAATCCCTCGACCTCGAGTTCCACCGCATCCAGTTCACCTCGGACACCCTGCCGTCGGACATCATCGGGATCTCGGTCTACCGCCAGGACCGCGGCGAGTTCGAGTTCATGCCCGGCCCTCTGTTCTCCAACGTGGTCCTGGCCGACGAGATCAACCGGGCGGCGCCGCGCACCCAGTCGGCGCTGCTCGAGGCGATGAGCGAGCACGCGGTGACGGTGGAGAAGACCCGCCACCGCCTGATCGAGCCCTTCTTCGTCGTCGCCACCCAGAACCCGGTCGAGTCGACCGGGACCTACCCGCTGCCGGAGTCCCAGCTCGACCGCTTTCTGATGCGGCTCTCGATGGGCTACCCGGGGCGCGACGAGGAGCTCGAGCTGCTGCGCTCGAGGGGGGCGGAGCCGGAGCTCGAGCAGCTGCGGCCGGTGCTCGACGCGCGCGAGGTCATCGAGATGCAGAACCTGGTCCCCGAGGTCCACGTCTCGGAGGACCTGCTCCGCTACCTGCTGGCAGTGGTCGAGCAGACGCGTGACCACGAAGCGCTCGCCCTGGGGGTCTCCACCCGCGGCTGTCTCGCCTGGCAGCGCTCGGCCCAGGCCCTGGCCCTGGTCCGCGGACGCTCCTTCGTGATCCCGGACGACCTCCAGGACACCGCTGAGCAGGTGCTCGCCCACCGCGTGCTGCATGCGGACCCGCTGGTCGGCGACGGCTGGCAGCGCAGCCGCGCCGAGCGCGCCGTCATCAGAGCCGTCCTCGAGACTATCCCAGTACCGAGATGACTTCGGAGCGAGGAATGAGGAATGAGGAATGAGGAATTAGGAATGCCGCCCACCCACCCGCAGCGCACCGCTGTGACCCGGGGGGAGGGGTGGGAATTCCTCATTCCTAATTCCTAACTCCTCATTCAAAGCATGAGTTTCGCCGCCTCCTTCCCCGACTTCCGCCTCCGCCCCACCCGTTGGGGGCTCGCCTTCCTCGCCGCCTGTGTGGTGCTCGGGCTGGCGGCGGTGAACACGGGCAACAACGCCCTCATGGCGATGCTCGGGCTCGCGCTGGGCAGCTACGTGGTGTCGGGGATGTGGTCGCGGCAGGTCCTCGGCAGCCTCGAAGCGCGGGTCCGCATGCCGGCGGAGATCTTCGCCGGCCGTCGGGTGGTGGCGGAGCTCGAGCTTTCCAATCGATCACGGGTCTTCCCGGCCTACGGCCTCGTCGTCCGTGATGCCGACGGGCGCGCGCTGGTGCACGAGCCGCTGCTCGAGCGCGGGGCGCGCCGCAGCCACGCGGTCGAGGTGGTGTTCGGCGAGCGCGGTTGGCAGCGTCTCGAGCCGTGGCGGATCGAGGTGCTCCTGCCGCTCGGCTTCTTCCTCAAATCGAAGTCCCTGCCGCACGACGAGCCGGTACTGGTGTACCCGCGGCTGCTCGCCGGGGCGCGGTCGCCGGTGCGGCGCGGCGGCGGGCGCAGGGCGCCCGACGCCCTGGAAGCCCGGGGTCGCGAGGGCGACGTGGTGCAGCTGCGCGACTTCCGCGAAGGCGACGAGCTGCGCTCGCTGCACTGGAAGCAGACCGCGCGCCAGCAGACCCTGGTCGTGGTGGAGCGCCAGCGGGCGGCCGAAAAGCCGGTGGTCTACGTCATCGACCCGCGGCTTCAGGACCCCGACGACCCCGACCAGCGCGAGCGCTTCGAGCGCCTGGTCTCCGAGGTCGCCACCGGCGTCGTGCGGCGTCTCAGGGAGGGCGTCCCGGTGGGGCTCGTGGTCGGCCGCACCGTGATCCCGCCGGTGCGCACGGCGCGGCGGGCGCCGCTGTTGCTTCGGCCGCTGGCCGAGGTCGAAGCCCGCCGTGCGGACGGCGAGCAGCCGCCGGCTTCCGTGGTCGGCCGTCGCGAGGTGGCCTCGCTTCAGGAGACGGCGCCGTGACCGCCGTCGAGTACCGCCGGCTGCTCGGCCTGCTGCTGCTGTGGGCGGTGCTGCCGCTGCCCTTCCTGTACATCGTGCAACCGCCGTTCTGGCTGGCCGCCGCGGCGGTCGGCCTGGCGGCCGCCCTCGTTCCCGGTCGGCCGGTCCGCCTGCCGGGTTGGGCGCTCAACGTTCTGGGCATCGGCATCATCATCGCTGTTGCGGCGGCGGGCGGGCTCCGCATCGGCCCGCTGCGGCCCCTCGGCCACCTGCTGCTGCTGCTGACCGCGGTGCGGGCGCTCGTGGTGGGCGACCGCCGCAGCTTCCTCCGCGCCCTGCTGCCGGTCTCCCTGGTGTGGGTGGTGGCGGTGACCTCGTCGACCCACCTCGCCGTGGTGCCCTACTTCGCGCTCTCGGCCGCGGTGTGGTGGTGGACCGGCATGCGGGTGCTGCTCGCCGGCCCTGCCGCCTTCGCCGGAGTGCGCGCGGTGGTGCCGCGTCCGCGCCACGCGGCGGCGGCGGCCGCCGTCGCCCTGGTGCTGGCCGCCGCGATCTTCGTCATCATGCCGCGTCTGCGGAGCCCGTGGGTCGCCGGGCGCGGCGGCACCGGCAGCGTGACCGGGTTCACCAGCCACGTCGAGCTCGGCGGTGTGGGCGCGATCCGCCAGTCGCCCGAGGTGGCGGTGGTGGTGCGCTCCGTTTCCGGTGAGCCGCTGGAAGGACGCTGGATGCGGTTGCGCGCCACCGCACTGGAGCGCGTGACCCTCGACTCGTGGGCGCCGCGCGGCGCCAACGACCTGCCGCAGGTGATCGAGGGCCGCGTCTGGCCGTTCGGGCGCCGGTGGTCGCTCGCGAGCACGGTGGAGCTCGAGATCGAGCTCGAACATCCGGGGCGCTATCTTTTCCTGCCCGAGGGCACGGTGGCACTGGCGGCGCCTGTTGCCGTGCGGCTCGATCCTGCAGGCGGCGTGGCGCTTGCCACGCGCGTCCGGGGGCCGCTGACCTACTCGGTGTGGGTGAGCCGCGGCGAGGCCCCGCGCCCCACCGATCCGCCGCCCCAGTCGCTGCCCCGCTTCGAGCCCGACCCGGCGGTGCGGCGTCTCACCGAGACGATCGTCGCCGGCCGCACGTCCGCGGCGGCCAGGGCCGCCGCCATCGAAGACCATTTGCAGCGGAACTTCCGCTACGCCATGAGCGGCATGACCTACCTCCGCGCCGACCCCGTGGCGTGGTTCCTGCTCCACGAGCGCGCCGGTCACTGCGAGTACTTCGCGGGCGCCATGGCGGCGATGCTCGCCGACCTCGGCATCCCGGCCCGCATGGTCACCGGGTACAGCGGCGGCGCCCTGTCGCCGGACGGGGACCGGGCGGTAGTCCGCGAGGCCAACGCCCATGCCTGGGTCGAAGCCCGGGTCGGTCCCGGAGACGAGTGGACGGCCTTCGACCCGACGCCGGCGGCCGAGGTCCCGGCGCTGAGCCGCCCAACCCGCGGCGAGCGCCTGCGCTGGGCGCTGGAGTGGGTGCAGTCGGGCTGGGACCGGTACGTCCTGACCTATGGCTTTGCCGAGCAGATGCGGCTGTTGACGGGCCTGTCCGGTGTTCTTGGCGACGCCGTGCAGCGGTGGTCGTGGCGCCTCGCCGCCGGCCTCGCGGCGGTCGTCGCGGTCGTGGTGGGCGTGTTCGTCGTACCGCGGCGCCGGTTTGGGCTCCGGCGCCGACGGGCGGGGGCCTCGTCCCCCGCCGCGCGGGCCATGGACCGCCTCGCCCGCCGTCTGCGGCGGCGCGGGGTCGAGGTGCCGCCGCGCGCGACGGTGCGCTCCATCGCCAACCGGGCCCGCTCCCTGTGGCCGCGTGCCGGCGGCGCCTTCGGCACCCTGGCGTGGCTCGCCGAGCACGAGCTCTACGACGAGCCCGCTGCGGCGCCGGATCCCGCCCGCGTGCGCGCCCTGTGGGCCGAGGCACGGCGGGGGATGAAACGCGCGGTGAATGAGGAATTAGGAATTAGGAATTAGAAATTTCCACCCACGCTCCCCCTGATTCGACGTCGAGGCGTGCATGAAATGGAGGTGCGAGGAATGGCGGGAACATCGGGCGCGTATCCCTTGGTGTGAGGGTGGAAAACATGACGACTTCAATTGGTGTTCGAATGTCCGTCGGGACATTCAATCCGGGAAAACGCCGTTCGCTGGGGACGGGAGGGGGCATTCCTCATTCCTCATTCCTCATTCCTAACTCGCGCCGGAGGCGCGCTCCCTTGTCCCCCGGCGCAGGCGGCCCTATCATCTTCGGTATGAGAAGGATTCTCGGCAGTTTGGTGTTTCTGGCGGCGGCGTGCTCGGTCCTTCCGGCGTGGGCGGGCGAGGTCGTGAGACTGCGGGTCGACGACACGATCCAGCCGGCGTCGCAGCGCTACATCGACCGCGCCCTCGAGGAGGCGGTCGACCGGGGAGCCGACCTCGTCGTAATGGAGCTCGACACCCCCGGCGGGCTGGTTGACACGACGCGGGACATCACCAGCGCGATCATCGGCTCGCCGGTTCCGGTGGTGGTCTACGTGAGCCCTTCGGGCGCGCGCGCGGCCTCTGCGGGCTTCTTCATCCTGATCTCCGCCGACGTCGCGGTGATGGCGCCCGGGACCAACACCGGCGCCGCCCACCCGGTGGGCGGACAGGGTGAGAACCTGCCGGAGGACGTGCGCGACAAAGCCACCAGCGACGTCGCCGCC
>DATIVB010000298.1:0-2972 GCA_035466375.1 Chondromyces sp. | reverse complement strand
TGTCCAACGTGGGCGCGTGGTGTGCGAAGCAGTTCAAGCGGTGGCTGCCCGACCCCTTCGTCTTCGCCGTCCTGTTGACGATCGCGACTGCCGGCGCGGCGGTGGCGTGGGTCGGGGCGAGCCCCGCCGAGGTGATCTCCGGCTGGTACGACGGCTTCTGGATGCTGCTCGCCTTCGGCATGCAGATGGTGCTCATCCTGGTCACCGGCTACGCCATCGCCCTGTCGGCGCCGGTGGCCGGGCTGATCGACCGCCTGGCGGCCCGGATCACCCGGCCCGAACCGGTGTACCTCGCCGTGCTGGTGGCGGGCGGGCTGCTGGTGCTGGTGAGCTGGGGTTGGGTCGTCCTGACGGCGGTCCTCGGCCGCGAGCTGGCGCGACGGGTACGCGGCGTCAACTACCCCTTCCTGGTCGCCTGCGCCTACCTCTCGTCGAACGCCTGGGTGGTCGGTCTGTCGAGCACGATCCCCCTGCTCCTCAACACTCCCGGGAACTTCCTCATCGAGGCCGGCCTCCTGACGGAGACCATCCCGACCTCCGCCACTCTCGGCAGCCCCCTCAACCTGGTGGTGATGGTCCTCTACCTCGTGGTGACGCCGACCGTGATGTGGTTTTCGAGGCCGCGCACTGCGGCTGTCGAGCTGCACGACCTCCGCACCGGTCCGATCGCCGGGCGCGAGCCCTCGGTGGCCGAAGAGGCCGAGGCGACGCGGCAGCCCGGGTCCGGCTTCTCGGACCGCGCGAACAACAGCGCCGTACTTCAGATGGTCGTGGTCGGCATGGGGCTCTCCTACCTCGCTCTCCATTTCGCGCGCCGGGGATTCGAGCTCGACCTCAACATCATGATCTTCGCCTTCCTGATGTTCGGCCTGCTGCTCCACCGGACCCCGATCCGCTACGTGACGGCGATGGCCCGAGCCTGCTCCAACATCTCGGGGATCGTCTTCCAGTACCCCTTCTACGCCGGCATCATGGGCATCATGATGGCCACCGGGCTCGGCAAGGCGATGGCGGTGTGGATGGCCTCGAGGGTCACTCTCGAGACCCTTCCGGTGGCCGCCTACGTCCTCGGCGCGGCGGTCAACTTCTCGATCCCCTCGGCCGGCGGAGAGTGGGCGGTGATCGGGCCGCCGCTGGTCGAGGCGGTGCGCGAGCTCGCCGGCCCGGCGGGAACCGGGGCGATCAACGCTCACGTCGCCCGCGTGGCCATGGCGGTGGCCTACGGCGAGTCGCTCACCAACCTCCTGCAGCCCTTCTTCCTGCTCACCGTCCTGCCGGTGATGGGCGCGGGCGTCCGCCTCCAGGCGCGCGACCTGATGGGCTACGTCTTCGTGCCGTTCCTGGCGCTCTTCGTGCTCATTGGCACCGCCGTCGCCGTGATGCCGATGTGACGGCCCGGCGCCCGGGGGCCAGGAACTGCCTTCCGCCGCACAATAGGCGCGGCCCGGCCGGGGGCTCGTCTCAGCCGGCCGATGCCGCCGGCGCCGCCGCGTCCGCAGGCGCGAAGACCTCCTTCAGGATGTAGTCGGCGACTGCACGGTACTGGCCCTCCTGCATGGCGATCGGCGGCATTTCGGGGTAGTCGGGCCGCTTCCTGCCCGGCGCCTTGACCCAGGCGATGAGCCCGTCGGGGTTGCCCGAGTAGATGTCGACGATCTCCGTCAGGGGCGGGCCGACCCGTCGCTCGGAACGGTCGTGGCAGGCCATGCATACCGAGCGGAAGGTGCGCTCGCCCGGCGACGCCACGACCTCGATCTCGCCGAGGCGGGGGACGCCGGCGGCGAGCCGCATCTCGGCGCCGAGGGCGGCGGTCCGGAAGGCCTCGGTGTGGGCGGCCACCATGGCGCGGTGCGGTGCCAGCACCTCCTCGCGGTAGAGGTGGCGCGAAAAGACCATCAGCCCCACCGTACAGCCGAGGATCGCCACCACCGCCCAGTAGCGGGCGCTGAGCGGACCGCGCTCGGCCATCTCGCGCCACAGTAGGACCAGGGCGACGGCGCCGAGCCCGACCGCGAGGGTGAGGTTGCCGATCATGAGCCACGAGAAGCCGCCCGCCGGCAGGGTCATCAGCACCAGCGGGCCGGCCACGATCTGCAGGGCGGTGGCGCCGAAGGTTGCGGACAGGAGCTCGCGCCGGATCTCGCAGCGGTCGAGGCCGGGGAGCGCCTGCTCGAAGGGGAAGTCGCGCCGGCACAGCCAGCCCGCGAGGAAGAGCGCCGTCACGGCCAGCGAGGCGAGCACGAAGTGCAGGTAGCGCGGCACGACGTTGGGCAGTAGCGCCGCCGACAGAAAGCCCTCCACCTCGAGCCAGCGCTCGGGAAACAGCATGAGGTTGATGTTGGAGAGGAAGATGAACGGCACCCCCAGCAGGAGCAGCGCGCCGGCGCCGCCGATCGCCAAGTGCAGCCCCTTGCGGTCGCCGAGGGCCTGCCAGCTGTACTTGTGGGCGTACAGCAGCAGGAAGGCGGTGATCACCAGCGGCACGATCATGATCCAGGCGCGCCCGGTGAGGCTGTTGGCGGTGTAGAAGTGGAGCGCATACAGCGCATTGATCACCAGCAGCGGGCCGACCCCGAGGACCACCGCCAGGCTCTTGTTGACGGTCACCGTGGCGGCGATGTGCTGCGCCAGGGCGTCCAATGCCGGCCGGCGCAGCCCGCGCAGCTCGTAGGCAAGGGGGAAAAGGGCTCCTCCCAGCATCAGGTTGACGAACAGGATGAGGGCCAGAAAGAGCAGCACGACCGCCACCTGCAGGTCGCTGGGCGAGGCCGGCAGCGGCAGCGGGAAGTCCCTCTGGATCGGGAACGGGTCCATCTCACACCCCCCCGTCCGCACCCGCAGCAGAGCCGCCGCCCGCAGCCGGGGCCGCGCCAGCCCCTCCGTCCTGTGCCCCGGGGAGCGGACGCCGCACCGTGCGCTGGTCGAGGAGGTAATCGGCCAGAGCCCCGGCCTCGCGCTCGGTGCCCGGGAAC
>DATIVB010000297.1:0-2288 GCA_035466375.1 Chondromyces sp. | reverse complement strand
CGGCCTGCGCTCGATTGACTGGCAGAGCCGGGTGGCGGTCTCGGGCTCGGTCATCGGCCGCCGCGACCTGTGGGGCCGGGGGCTCGGCTCCGACGCGGCGAGGGTCCGCAACCGCTACGCCTTCGAGGTCCTCGGCCTGCGGCTGCTCATCGCCTCGGTGATCGCCGACAACGGACCCTCGCTGGCGATGCTGGCCAGAGTGGGCTACACCGAGGTGGCGCGGGTCCCGGACCGATATTGGAAGCGCGGCGCCTTCCGCGACCAGGTGCTGCTGGTGCTGCGGACGGAGGGGTGACGGACGGCGGACGGACGGGCCGGCCTCATTGCGAGGCCGGAGAAGAAAGGCGAGATCCGCCCGTCCGCCCGGGAGCAGGGAGCAAGGGTCAGGGAGCAGCCCGCCCGCCCGCTCAACGCCAAGGCGCGAAGACGCCAAGACGCAAAGGTATTTTCGGCCTTGCGCCTCTGCGTCTCTTTCGGGTGGGGCGGGGGTCACGTGCAAGCCTGATGCTGGCCGTGCCCTCCCTCCCGGAGCGACTTCGTTATGGTCTCCCGATTTCAGCGGCGCGCCGAGTTGCTGCTCTCTTGTGATCGGTCGCCTAGACCTTGATGCGACGAGATCAGGGTGCCTCCAGCCGTTTTGCACGTGTGGGAGTCGCAGTGTGGCAGGCATTTCGAAATTCGTGGGGGGAGGGGTGGGAATTCCTAATTCCTAATTCCTAATTCCTAATTTGTTCTAGGATGGGCGGGTGGAGCTTGACCCCTCCTTCGAGGATGTGCTGGCGGCGGCGGAGCGGATCCGCGGCTCCGTGCACCGCACGCCGGTGCTGAGCTCGTCGGCGATCGACGGCCTCGCCGGGGCGAGCCTTGTCTTCAAGTGCGAGAACCTGCAGAAGGTGGGCGCCTTCAAGGCGCGCGGCGCGACCAACGCGGTGCTGGCCCTGGACGACGAGGCCGCCGCCCGCGGCGTGGCGACCCACTCCTCGGGCAACCACGCCGCAGCGCTGGCGCTCGCCGCCCGCACGCGCGGGATCGCGGCCCACATCGTGATGCCGCGCACCGCACCGCCGGTCAAGCGCGCCGCGGTCGAGGGCTACGGCGCCCGCATCACGACCTGCGAGCCGACCCTCGAGGCGCGCGAGGCGGCCCTCGCGGGGGTGGTGGCCGCCACCGGCGCGACCTTCGTCCACCCCTACGACGACCCGCTGGTGATCGCGGGCCAGGGCACCGCGGTGCTCGAGCTGCTGACCGACGTTCCCGAGCTCGAGGCGGTGATGGGCCCGGTCGGCGGCGGTGGGCTGATGTCGGGGACCGCCATCGCGGTTGCCGGGTCGCGACCCGAGGTCGCGGTGTGGGGGGCGGAGCCCGCGGCCGCCGACGACGCCTACCGCTCGCTGCGCGATGGCCGCCGCCATCCCCCGCTCGCGCCGCGCTCGATCGCCGACGGTCTCCTGACCGCGCTTTCGGACCGCACCTTCCGCATCCTGAGCGGGGGCCTCGAAGGCATCCTGACGGTGAGCGAGGACGGGATCGTCCGCGCCATGCGCCTGCTGTGGGAGCGCATGAAGCTCGTCGTCGAGCCCTCCGGCGCGGTGCCGCTCGCCGCCGTCCTCGAGCACCGCGAGCGCTTCGCCGGCCGCCGGATCGGCCTCATGATCTCCGGAGGCAACGCCGACCTCGACCGGCTGCCGTGGTAGCTCCGATCCCGATCCCGTTCCCGATCCCGTTCCCGAAAGAACCGTTCCAAAGTTCCAACGTTCAACGTTCCAACGTTCCAACGATGCCATTGCGGGTGGGCGGAAAATCCGAAATCCGAAATCCGAAATCCGAAATCGATCGCCCGTAACCTCCAATCACAGTCGTATCATGTCCGTCATGGAGACCTCATGAGCAACCTCGCCAAGCTCCTGATCGCGCTCGCGGTGCCCCTTGCGGTGGGCGGGCTTGCCGGCTACGCCACCTCGTCGGGTGTCGCCACCTGGTACCCGACCCTGGTCAAACCGTCCTTCAATCCGCCCGCCTGGGTGTTCGGCCCGGTCTGGACGCTCCTCTACCTGATGATGGGCGCCGCGGCGTTCCTGGTCTGGCGACGGGGGTTGGACGCGGAGGGCGTGAGGATCGCGCTGGCGGTGTTCGCGATCCAACTCCTTCTCAACGGCCTGTGGTCGCTGCTGTTCTTCGGGCTGCGCTCGCCCGGCCTGGCCCTGGTCGACATCGCGCTCCTGTGGGTCGCCATCGGCGCCGCCGTCTGGCTCTTCTGGCGCGTGGTCCCCGCGGCGGGCCTGCTCCTC
>DATIVB010000296.1:0-3057 GCA_035466375.1 Chondromyces sp. | reverse complement strand
TTCAACTCGGTGTCCCTGCTCACCGGGCTCGGACCGCCCCGCACGCGCGAGCCGTGGAGCATCGAGCTCGGTCTGGAGGCCGGACTCATTCCCCACCTCGACGAGGACCAGCGGCGCATCGGGTTCGGCGGCGCCAAGGTGGAGGACATCAACCGCGTGCCGGTCCTCGTCCGCCCGAGGCTCACCGTGGGCCTGCCGGCGAGGTTCTCGCTCGACGTCGGGTGGGTGCCGCCGGTGGAGATCGACGGCGCCACGTCCAACATCGTCGGTGTGGCGCTCGAGCGGCCGCTCTACGAGTCCGGTCCGTGGGCCTTCGGCATCAGGGCCTACGGTCAGCTCGGAAGGGTGTCGGGGGACTTCACCTGCTCGGAGGACGAAGCGGGCTTTCCGCCCGGATCGCCCGAGAACTTCTGGGGGTGCGAGGAGCCGTCGGACGACGAGCTGACCCTCGACCACGCCGGCGCCGCGCTCACCGGCGGCTACCGGATCAAAACGATCGACCTCCACTGGGGCGTCGCGGCGACGTACATGGACATGGAGTTCCAGGTCGATGCGGTGACCTTCGGAATCGTCGACCGCACCCTGCTGCTCGCCGATGGCTGGACCTGGTCGGTCAACGGCGGCGCGTCGTGGAGGCTCGGGAGCCGAACGTCGCTGTCCGCCGAGGTTTTCTACAGCCCGCTGTCGGTGGTCCGGCCGCCGTCCACCGTCCAGGACAACGATCCTCTGCTCAATGTCCGAACCATGTTGAGGTTTGATCTATGATACGAACACCGCTGATACTCACCGCCCTCCTCCTGGCCGCTTCAGCCGCGGTGGCCACCGCAGCCGAGCTGCACATCGAGCTCGACCCGGAAGCCACCTCGATCAGCTTCACTCTCGGGGCCACCCTGCACACCGTCGAAGGCCGCGTCTCCCTGGCCTCGGGATCCCTCGACCTCGACCCGGAGAGCGGGGCCGTCTCGGGCGAGATCGTTGTCGACGCGACGAGTGCCGATACGGGCAACGACTCCCGCGACGAAGACATGCACACCAAGGTGCTGATGTCGGACACCTACCCGAGGATCGTCGTGCGGCCCGAGCGTCTCGCAGGCGAGGTCGCGGAGCAGGGCACGAGCCAAGTGAAGCTCACTGGTCGCATGGAGTTGGCCGGGACGTCACACGAGATCACCGTCCCGCTGGATGTCACCGTCGACGGCGACAGCTTCTCGGCCACGGCCGAGTTCACCGTTCCCTACGTGGAATGGGGTCTCGAGGACCCGAGCAAGTTCCTGCTGCGGGTGGACAAGGTCGTGGATGTGACCGTGGAGACGGAAGGCACCATCGTGGGAGCCGATCCTCAGCAACCGGCCAGCCAGCCCGATTTGGACTAGCGCCTTCGCTTCATCGCGAACATGCGCTCGTCGGCCTCGGCGAGCGCGCGCGCGATGTCGGCGGGCGAGGTGCACGACGAGACCCCCCAGTCGAATCGCAAGGGCTCGTCGTACGGAAACTCCCCGGTCGACTCCTGGAGCGAGCTCAAAAGACCGGTCAGCCGCCGCGTCGCGGCCTCCCGGTCGGCCCCCCGCAGCACGACCACGAACTCGTCGCCGCCCCAGCGCACGACGAGGTCGCCGGGCCGGATGGCGGCGCTCAGCCCGTCGGCGATCAGGCGCAGCGCCTGATCGCCCGCGGCGTGTCCGTGCCGCTGGTTGATGCGTTTGAGGTTGTCGATGTCGATCAGCGCTACCGACACGGGTTGGCCGCCCGGCCAGCGCTCGAACCAGGCCCGCAGGGCGCGGCGGGTCGGGCAGCCGGTGAGCGGGTCGGACTCGGTGAGCCGCAGCAGGTGCTCGTGGTCCTCCTCGAGGTCAGAGAGCCTGCGCCGCAGAAAATCGACCTCCGCACTGACCCGGCCCAGCACCGTCGCCGCCGCCAGCCCGGCCATGCCGCCCAGCAACAGCACCGCCACCGCCCCGCCCGAAGCCAGCCCGAGCGCCGGGCGGATCGCCCCCGCCATCAGACCGATGGCGGCCAGCGCGAGGAGCACGATCCCGAGGTTGAAGAGCTGACGCGACGTTTCGTCCCGGGTGCGCGGGGCGAGCCAGACGGCCATTACCAGCAGTGCGACGCCGTAGATGCCGCGCCACAGCGCCGGCGGCAGCGCGACCGCCGCGGCGGCGAGCGGCATCGCCACCAGCAGCACCGTGCCGGTGGATCGTCCGCCCCTGCCCGCCGCCGGCTCCCGCAGCGACAGGCCGAGCAGCAGCAGTCCCGTGATGACCAGCGCGCCACCGACGCCGTGCGGGCCATCCGGGTGGGCCGGCGCCCCGAGCACCGGACCCGCAGCGATGAGCAGCCAGGCGAGCGGTACTCCCGGGCTGATCCTCCCCGGCACGAGCCGTGCCAGGTGCCAGAGCACGGCGCCGGCCGTCAAACCCACACCCACGACCCCGGCCGCAGACCAGCCGAGCACTGCCGCCACCGCCATCAGTCGTCTCTCCGAAGCGTCATGCGGGCGATTATGACAGAGCATCGTTCGAACGTTGGAACGTTCAACGTTCGAACGTTGCCACCCTCCCCTCCCGGCACGCGGGACGCGTGCCCCACAAAAGCCTTCCGCAGGGGCGACGGGCGCTTGTGGGGCAGCCGTCTCGGCTGCCGGGCGGGGGATGTCGAGAGGATCGATCGTTACGATACGGCCTCGAGGATCGGCTCGACGATACGGTCCGGCTGCTCGGCAACCACGCCGTGGCCCGTGCCGGATTCAGGTTCAGTTTCAGCGTCAAATGGCAGTGGCGGTCAGCCGGCGGCGCGACCGCGGCATGGCCACCTCCGGGTCGTTCACACCGTTCGATGAATTCTAATGAACCACAGAGGCACAGAGGTCACAGAGCCGCACAGAGCGTCATCCGACTCATCGCATGAAGATCGAAAGACCCTCCTGCAGCGAGGTCATGATCTCTCTCTGTGGCGACCCTGTGTTCTCCGTGCCTCTGTGGTTCAACCGGGGTGGTGGGTGGAAATCCGAAATTCGAGATCCGAAATGGGCGGGCGGGCGGCATTCCTAATTCCTAA
>DATIVB010000295.1:0-1500 GCA_035466375.1 Chondromyces sp. | reverse complement strand
CGCTCCGCGGAGGGCGCTTCGTATGGCTGAGGACACGAACAGCTTCGACATTTCCGAGGCGGAGACCCAGGCCGGCGCGGAGATCCCGATCGACGGAGGAGCGTCGGAGGGGAGCCTCGAGATCGGTCCCTACCGGCTCCTGCAGCAGATCGGTGAGGGCGGCATGGGCGAGGTCTGGTTGGCCGAGCAGGACAAACCGCGCCGGCGGGTCGCCCTCAAGGTCATCCGGCCGGGCATGGACACCAGGCAGGTCATCGCCCGCTTCGAGGCCGAACGCCAGGCCCTCGCCCTCATGGACCACCCGTGCATCGCGAAGGTCTTCGACGCCGGCGAAACCCAGCGCGGCCGCCCCTACTTCGTCATGGAGTACGTCAAGGGCGACTCCATCACCGAGTACTGCGACAAGAACCGCCTCTCGACCGAGGAGCGGCTCAAGCTGCTCATCGACGTCTGCGACGGGGTCGAGCACGCCCACCACAAGGCCGTGATCCACCGCGACCTCAAGCCCTCGAACATCCTCGTCACCATCCAGAAGGACCGGCCCGTCCCCAAGATCATCGATTTCGGAGTCGCCAAGGCGACCCATCAGAACCTGACGGAACGGACCCTGCACACCCAGCTCGGCCAGCTGATCGGCACCCTCGAGTACATGTCGCCGGAACAGGCGGAGCTGACGGGCGTCGACGTGGACACCCGCACCGACGTCTACTCTCTCGGCGTCATCCTCTACCAGCTGCTCGCCGGCTCGCTGCCGTTCGAGTCCAAGGTGCTGCGCACGGCGGGCTGGGACGAAATGCGGCGGATCATCCGGGAGCAGGACCCGGTGCGCCCGAGCACCCGCGTCTCCTCGGCCGGGGAGACCGCCTCCGCAGTGGCCCGGAGCCGGCGCGCGGAGCCGTCTTCGCTGGTGCGCGAGCTGCGCGGCGACCTCGACTGGATCGTGATGAAGGCGCTCGAGAAGGACCGCACCCGACGCTACGGCTCACCCAACGAGCTGGCGGCCGACCTCGCACGCCATCTGAAGCACGAACCCATCTCGGCACGGCCCGCGAGCACAGCCTACCGGGCGGGCCGCTTCATCCGGCGCCACCGGGTGGGCGTCGCCGTGGCCGCGCTTGTCGCGCTCCTCGTGGTCACCTTCGCCACCGCGACGGCATTCCAGGCGAGGCGGATCGCCCTCGAGCGGGACCGGGCCAACCAGCAGGCCGCGGTCGCGACCCAGGTCTCCGATTTCCTGATCGAGCTCTTCGAGACCTCGGATCCCGAGGAGTCGCAGGGCGAGAACGTGACCGCGCGCGAGATCCTCGACCGGGGCGCCGAGCGCATCGAGCAGGAGTTGACCGACCAGCCCGAGGTGCAGGCCCGCCTCATGTCGAGCATCGGATCGGTCTACCAGGCCGTGGGTTTGTTCGACGACTCCGAGCGCCTGCTGCGGCGCGCCATCGAGCTGCAGCGCGAGCACCTCGGGCCGGAGCACCCCGACACCCTCGAGTCCATGGC
>DATIVB010000294.1:0-7395 GCA_035466375.1 Chondromyces sp. | reverse complement strand
CGGCGCGCTGCTCGCCGGGGTGGTGGCGGCGGTGCTGCTCGGTCTGGCGGTGGTGTTCGCGATCCAGATGTCGCCGGAGCTCGCCGCGCTGTGCCGAGAGTCGCAGGTCGCGCAGTACCTGCTCTGGCTGTCGGAGAAGCTCCTCGGCGCTGTCGAAACGTTGGAACGTTAGATCGTTACACGCTCAAACGTTGCACGTTAGAACGTTTGAACGTTACACGTTCCACCCGCCCGCCCTGTTAACGCAAAGACGCCAGGACGCAGAGACGCAAAGTGAGAGACTCTCTTCGCGTCTTCGCGCCTTTGCGTCTTTGAGTTTCCTCCGGTTGGACGGGTGGAACGTTCGAACGTTTAACGTTCCAACGTTCGAACGGCTCTATGCGACGTCGGAGCTCGCCTCGATGGGGCGGTAGAGGGTGTCGCGGAGGACGGGGACGCGGCGCGCCTCGCGGATGAGCCGCTCGAGCCGCTGCCGGCTGAGCCCGGTGCCGGCACTGCCGCCGGCAGCGCGGGTGATGCGCTCGTCGAAGATCGTGCCGTCGAGGTCGTTGGCGCCGAAGGCGAGCGCCACCTGGGCGATCTTCTCGCCGAGCATGATCCAGTAGGCCTTGAGGTGGGGGACGTTGTCGAGCACCAGCCGCGACAGGGCGATGGTCTGCAGGTCGAGGCGGCCCCCGGTGGGCGGCAGGTGGTCGAGTGCGGTGTTGGCTGGGTGGAAGGCGAGCGGGATCAGGCACTGGAAGCCGCCGGTCTCGTCCTGCAGCGCGCGCAGGGCGAGCAGGTGGTCGACGCGCTCGGCGGCGGTCTCGATGTGGCCATAGAGCATGGTGCAATTGGAGCGGATGCCCGCCTCGTGGACCGTGCGCGCGACCTCCAGCCAGCGGCCGCCGTCGGTCTTGTGGTCGCAGATCTGCTCCCGCACCCGCGGCGCGAAGATCTCGGCGCCGCCGCCCGGGCAGGAGTCGAGACCGGCCTCGCGAAGCCGGCCGATCGTCTCCTCCAGGCCGAGGCGCGAGGCGCGGGCGATGAAATCGAGCTCGACCATGGTCAGCGCCTTGAGGTGGATCCATGGGAAGCGAAGCTTGAGCGCGCGGAACAGGTCCTCGTAGTAGTCCACCAGCAGCTTGGGGTGGAGGCCGCCGACGATGTGCAGCTCGCTCACCGACTCGTCGACGTCGCGTGCTGCGATCTCGACCGCCTGCTCGACACTGTAGGTCCAGCCCTCTTCCCGCTCCCGCCACGGCACGTAGTAGGCGCACAGCCTGCACGAGGCGACGCAGACATTGGTGGGGTTCAGGTGGCGGTTGATGTTGTAGTAGGTGCGGTCTCCGTGCAGCCGCTCGCGGACCAGGTTCGCCATCGTGCCGACGCCGAGCAGATCTTCAGTCGAGGCCAGCAACAGGCCGTCCGCGCGGTCCAGGCGTTGCCCGGCCAGGACCTTCTCGGCGATCGGCCGCAGCGCCGGGTCGCACAGCCCGAAATCGTCCACTGAACGGATCACCGTTCCATTATCCTTGCGACGAGGTCTCGATTCAAGCCCGGCGTGTCGGCAGGCTGCGGTCGGACTTCACTTGAGCTGCAGCGAGGCCAGGAACTGCTCGTTGCTTGGAAACTCGCGCACCTTCTGCAGCAGGAGCTCCATCGCCGCCTCCGGCGGCAGCGACGACAGCGCCCGCCGCATCAGGTAGAGCTTCTCCACCTGCGCTTTCGGGTACAGCTTCTCCTCTTTGCGGGTCCCGGACTGCGGGATGTTGATGCAGGGGAAGATCCTCTTCTCGAAGAGCTTGCGATCGAGCACCAGCTCCATGTTGCCGGTTCCCTTGAACTCCTGGAAGATCACCTCGTCCATCCGCGAGCCGGTGTCGATGAGGCAGGTCGCGACCACTGTCAGGCTGCCGCCGTGCTCGACATTGCGGGCCGAGCCGAAGAACCGCCGCGGCTTTTCCATGGTGCGGGCGTCGATGCCCCCCGACATGATTCTCCCCGAGCCCTTCTGGAGGTTGTTGAAGGCCCGCGACATCCGGGTCAGCGAGTCCATGAAAACCACCACGTCGTCGCCCATCTCCACCAGCCGCCGTGCGCGCTCGAAGACCATCTCCGAAACCTGGATGTGCGACTCGAGCGACTGGTCGGTCGAGGATGCGAAGACGTCGCCGCGGGCGATGCTGCGCTTCCAGTCGGTGACCTCCTCGGGGCGTTCGTCAACCAAGAGCACGAAGATCGCGGTGTTGGGGTGGTTGATGGCGATGCCGTGCGCCATCTGCTGCAGGAGGGTGGTCTTGCCGGCCTTGGGCGGCGACACGATGAGGCAGCGCTGGCCCTTGCCGAGCGGCGCCACCAGCTGCGCGACCCGCGGCTCGACGATCTCGGGCTCGGTCTCGAGCTCGAAGCGTTCCATGGGATCGATGCTGACGAGCTCGGTGAACGGGACCGCCCGGTTGCGGTACTCCTCCGGTTCCATGCCCTCGATGGCCTCGATCTCGGTCATCCGCGGCCGGTCGCCTGAAGCGGCCAGCCCGCGCAGCTGGAGGCCGGTTTCGAGGTGGAGCGGGCTGATGAGCTCGAGCGGGACGGTGGGGTCGTTGCGGCCGGCGACGAAGTTGCGCTCGGCCGAGACGAGGAGCGGCCCACCGTTGTCGCGGACCCACAGGAACCCGTCGACCTGGATCGGCGGCCCCTGCGGCTTCGGACGCCGGCGCGGGCGGCGGCGGCGGCGGCGCGAGCCGTCGTTTCTCTGTTGTTGCTGCTGTTCTCTGTCGTTCATCCTCATCCTCGTGTCGAAGGGTGGTCGGAGGCCGACCCGCTGCGGTCACGCCTCGGGTCAACTCGCCTGTCAGGGCATTCACACGCCGTCTGTCGCGTCTGGCGATCCGCAAGCTCCACACAGTGCACGGCGGGTGCTCGATCGTCCGGAGCGTCGCGACCCGGGCGCCCACGCCACGAGCTCGGGCGGGCGTCATCCACGGGCTGCCAGAGAAAGCGTAACCTCAAAACCCGGGAATAGCAACACGAGCTTCCGCTCGCTGGCTGTGGTGAGACGTTGGCGGGCGGAGCGTCACGGCTCCGCGTAGTCCACCTTGCACCCTCAACCGTCCCACATCCGCTCGTAGATTTCGAGGCGGCGGTCGACGAATTCCATCGCCTCCTCGAGGCTCGGTCGGGTGCGCAGCAGAAGCTCCCGCTGCGGCGTTTGTTCCTGTACCAGAATGGCGCCATCGAGCACCATCACCCGGAGCGGGCCGGCGACGCCGGTGTTTTCCTCACGAATCAGGTTCGCCGCCTCGAGCAGCTCGTCGAGCTGTTCGCCGGCGAGCCGGGCGGGTGAGCGCTGAGCGAGATCGTCGAGGAGGCGCTGCATCGTCATCGCTCACCAACCTGCAGCCTGCTCGCGCACGGTCGTCCTACATTGCAGGTGTCGCGTGGAAAGTGAACCATCGGCGGCAGTGTACGACCAGGAGCCCGGGTTGTCATCGCCTGCATGTGGCCCCGAGGAGCCCACGCTCCGTCTCGTGCCGGAACGGTTGGCGGCAATCCCGATCCCGCGGCGCACCGCCCCCGAGGGGGCGGTGAAGCCGTCCTCACGCACCTCCGCGTTCAGCGCGTGGCACTGGGATCCTGTGTCGCGTCGAAGATCTCATCCACGTCGATCGAGTGATCGCGCAGCTTAGCCGGCGGCTTGCTGAGGTAGTTGGAGCGTTTGCCGTAGCGCAGGAGGGCCTTTTCGATCCGGGTCCGGCCGCGGTACAGGCGGGACATGACGGTGCCGACGGGCACTCCGAGCATGTCGGCCACCTCCTGGTAGGCGTGACCCTGAATGTCCACCAGCAGCAGGGCCATTTTGTAGTCGTGGGGGAGGGCGTCGATCGCCCGCGCCACGTCTTCGTCCATCTCGTCGGCGAGCACGATCGCCTCCGGTCCCGCTTCGGAGTAGCCGGCGTCGAAGCCCGCGCTGTCCTCGCCGCTGTCTCGCAGCTCGTCGAGCTCGACGTGCTGGGGCTGCACCTTGCGCTTCCGATAGCCGTTGATGAAGTTGTTCTTCATGATCCGAAACAGCCAGGCCTTGAGGTTGGTGCCCTCCTCGAAACCCGAGTAGTAGCGGTAGGCCTTGAGGTAGGTTTCCTGGAGCAGGTCCTCGGTCTCCTGAACCGAGCGGGTCATGCGCAGCGCCGTCTTGTAGAGCTGGTCATGGTAGGGGAGCGTTCCGGAGCTGAAGTCCCAGGATGTGAGGGTGTCGTTGGGTGTCATCGGTGCCTCCTCGAACCTGAATATAGGCTTCAATCGATGTTTTGTCAAGATTTTTATCTAGAATATAGAAAATTTCTAGAGAAAAATTCTAAATCATTGAAAAATCTGACGATCGATGACTCTCGATGATCCGCCCCGAAGGTCCGGTCGACCTGACGCGGTTCGCGCTGCGACGGTCGCCGCACACCATTGGTGTCGGAGCACGCAGCGGAATTCACAGTCTCGGAGGGGTGTTCACCAGCCATCATGGACGGGCCCACAGAACCCCAGACCGACCGCTCGCGACGGCGTGGTCCGGCGAGCGTCGCGCCGGAGCGGAAGCGGTGAAGATCGCGGTCGTCGGCAGCGGCATCTCCGGCCTGGCGGCGGCGTGGCTCCTCAGCCGGCGACACGAGGTGCACCTCTTCGAAAAAGACAAGCGGCTGGGCGGCCACACCCATACCGTGGTGCACGATGCCGGGGGGCGCGCGCTGCCGCTCGACACCGGGTTCATCGTCTACAACGAGACCACCTACCCGAGGCTGACTCGCGTATTGGCCGAGCTCGAGGTGGCCACCCGCGCCAGCGACATGTCATTCTCGGTGAGCTGCTCGAACCCGGACCTCGAGTACGCCTCCCACAGCCTCCGCGGCGTCTTCGCGCAGCCTTCGCTGATGTTCTCGGCGCGCTTCCTCCGCCTTCTGGCCGACATCGTCCGCTTCGGGCGTCGCGGCCGTCGGGTCCTGGCTGCGGAACCTGATCCCTCGGCCTCGATCACTGATTTTCTCCGCGAAGGCCGCTTCAGTGACGCCTTCGCCCACTACTATCTGCTGCCGATGACCTCGGCGATCTGGTCGACCGGCGCCGAGTTGGCGTCCGCTTACCCCCGCGACCCGCTGCTGAGGTTTCTCGACAACCACGGCCTGCTGCAGGTCAGCGGCCAGCCGCAGTGGCGGACGGTGGTCGGCGGCAGCCACCGCTACATCGGACCCATGGTGGAGAGGCTACGCGAACGCATCCACCTCGGCGTCGGCGTGGTTGGAGCGAGCCGCGGCGCCGACGAGGTGAGGCTCCATCTCGACGATGGTTCGAGCCACCGCTTCGATCACCTGGTGATCGCGACCCATGCCGACCAGGCCCTCGCCCTGCTGGCGGAGCCGACAACGCTCGAGCGGAAGCTGCTCGGACGCTGGCACTACTCGGTGAACGACACCTGGCTGCACACCGACCGCTCGTTCATGCCGCGGCGCGCCGCCGCCTGGGCGTCGTGGAACTACCGCGTCCCGGAGGGTGCTGCGGTCGGGCAGGGGGTTTCGCTGACCTACCACCTCAATCGCCTGCAGGGCCTGTCCGAGGATCGCGAGTATCTGGTCACCCTCAACCCCGACCGCGAGCCGGATCCCACGTCGGTGATCCGGCGGCTGACCTACACCCATCCCATCTACACGCGCGAGAGTGTGGCGACCCAGGCCGAGCTGCCGCGGCTCAACGGCACCAACCGCACCCACTTCTGTGGCGCGTACTTCGGCAACGGGTTTCACGAGGACGGGCTCGCCTCCGCGATCGCAGTGGCCTACGATCTCGGGGTGGCTTTCTGATGCAGCACTCGGCCCTGTACGTGGGCACGATCCGTCACGTGCGGCTGGGCGCGCCGCAGCACCGCTTCAGCTACACGGTGTGGCACGCCCTGATCGACCTCGACGAGCTGCCCGAGTTGGCATCCAGAATCCGCGGATTTTCGCACAACCGCTTCAACCTGGTCGGTTTCGACGATCGGGACCACATGGGTCCGGGTGCTGAACCGGTGCGGCTCAAGCTCGAGCGCTGGCTGGGGTCGCGGGGAATCGACGAGCACCTCGCCAATGTGAGCCTCCTGACCCAACTGCGGGTCCTCGGTAACGTCTTCAACCCGGTGTCGTTCTACTTCTGCCGCGACCGTGACCACGCGCTGCGGCACGTCGTGGTCGAGGTCAACAACACGTTCGGGGAAACCTACTGCTACCTCCTCGCCGCCGACGGCGAGACCGTCCGGCACGAGAAGGCCAAAGCCTTCCACGTGTCGCCGTTTCAACCCCTGGAAGGTCGCTACAGCTTCCGGATCAAAGCGCCCGGTCCCGCCATGGAAGCGCACATCGACCTGCTGCGGGGCGGCGAACGCGTGCTTGCCACGTCCCTGACTGCCGCCCGTCGCCCCTTGACCGGCGCCTCACTGCTGAAGACCGTGGCCCGCCACCCGCACAGCGGACTGCGCACCCTGGGCATGATCCACTATCAGGCCCTGCGGCTGTGGCTCAAGCGGGCCCCGTTCTTCGCCAAGCCGGAGCCGCCCGTGGGAGCCTGGAGGGCCCGTAATGGCTGATCCGAGCCTTCACGCCGTGACAGAAGATGATGGTGCCGTCGAGCGACGTCACGTCGGCGTTTCGGCGCGCGGCCTCGCGAGCGGAAGCTCCCGGTCGGGGTCCGCGATTCCGCTGGCGGCACGGCTCGTGCTGGCGCGCCTCGACCGGTTGCGCGACGGCCGCCTGACGGTTCATCTCCCGGGAGGAGAGCACCGGGTGGTCGGGGGCGGCGGCTCGCCAGATGCCGAGATAACGATCCACCACTGGCGGTTTTTTTCGCGCCTGCTGCGCGGGGCCGATGTCGGTGCCGGAGAGTCCTACGTGGACGGCGACTGGAGCACGCCCGACCTGGTGGCGCTGAGCCGGCTGTTCCTCGCCAACGAGGAGGTGCTCGCGCCGCCGCGCCTGGTCGGCCTCCTGGGCCGGATGCGGGACCGGCTCCTGCACCTCCTGCGCACCAACACCCGCCTCCAGGCACGACGCAACATCCACGCCCACTACGATCTGTCGAACGACTTCTACGGCCTCTTCCTCGACCCGTCCATGACCTACTCGACGGCCCTCTTTACGGATCCGGCCCAGGGCCTCGAAGCGGCGCAACGGGCCAAGTACGCGCGCCTCGCCGACTGGGCGGGGCTGCGGCCCGGCGACCACGTGCTCGAGATCGGCTGCGGCTGGGGCGGGTTCGCCGAGTACGCTGCGGGCGAGCTGGGCTGCCGGGTCACCGGTATCACCCTGTCCGAGGAGCAGGCCCGGTACGCGCGCCGCCGCCTCGAGGCGCGGGGCCTCGGCGATCGGGTCGAGATCCGGATCGTCGACTACCGCGACGTCG
>DATIVB010000293.1:0-9843 GCA_035466375.1 Chondromyces sp. | reverse complement strand
GGCGCCGGCGGCCGCGGGCCGACGTGGACCACGATCGGGTCGACGCTGTAGTCGACGGCCGCCATCAGCAGCAGCTCCGACCTGCTGCGCGCCGCGCGGTAGTCGGGGTCGCGCCACACGTCGTACAGGCGGCCGGGCGGGTAGGTGAGGAGGAAGCCGCCGTAGGTTGCGCGCATGATGCCCGGCCCCACCACCTGCGCGAGCGGGTCGGTGGCGTAGAGGGCCATGTCGGACTCCTGCTCGTGCTCGCCGAGCCAGGTCATCAGGTAGGGGAAGGAGCGTCCGTCGCGGTCCTCGTCGAAGATCATCACCAGCGAGCCGGCGGCGCCGGGCTCGCGGCCCAGCTCGCGCACCCAGATCCGGCCCTCGTCGCGGTGCAGCAGGGTCTCCCGGATGTCGAGGCCGTCGAGCATGCTGGTGCTGAAGGGCTCGGAGCGGGTGCGCTCGGCGCCGAGGATCGACACCGCCCGCTGTTTGAGGTGGCGCCCCCAGTCTTCGACCACCAGGTCCTCGGGCGGGTAGGAGCAGATGGTGTCGCCGGTGAAGCCCTCGAGCCACTCGGCGGGGTCCTCCGGCGACGGCCGGCGCCGTACGGGCACGGCGAGCGGCCGCTGCTTGACCCGCAGGAAGCGGCGGCGGAAGCGCACCGTGCGGGTGCCGAGGTCGAGCATGTCGCCGTCGACCCGCGCGGTCTCGAGCTCGGCGGACGCCTCCTGCCAGGGGTAGCGGCGGGCGACGTCGAAGACCTCCCACGCCAGGTTGTCGTCGCCGACGCCGCGCGCCGCGACCACCCACTCGTAGAGACCGGGCGCGAGGCGGCCCTGGATCCGGGTGTAGCGGCGGGCGAAGTCGAAGAACAGGCGGCGCTGCCAGCGCCCGAGCTCGCCGCGGGTCTGCTCGCGGTAGGAGGCGGCGCCGATCCGCCACACCACCTGCGCCAGAGCCGCGCGGTCGACCGCCCGTCGCCCGCCGCCCGCCGTCCGGCTGCCGTCGTGGGCTGCGAAGGCCGCCACGGCGAGGTCGCGGTCGCGGCCCCCTGCGCCGCCGGTGACCATCTTCAGCGGCCCCACCGGAACCTCGAGCCGTGGTGCGACGGTGTCGGCGAACGGCGGTCGCGGCGGCAGCTCCCCGGCCCGCACGAGCTCCCAGACCGCGTGCGCGAGCGGCGGGTCGGGAAGGACGGCGGTGAGGCTCTCGGGATGGAGGTTGCGGACGGCGGCCCGGCTGCGCCGCTGTCGCGCCAACGGCGGTGCGGTCGGCCCCGCGAGCAGCGCCGCCAACCGGAACGCGTGCGCGGCGCCCACCAGGCACAGCAGCGTCCCGCCGATGCGCGCGTGGGCAGACTGCAGGTGGTAGGCCATGCCGCGCTCGCGCAGGCGGTCGCCGTCGTCATGCGGCGCCTCGGAGCCGAGGCGGCGGACGAGGTCGAGGTAGGCGCCGGCGCCGAGGCCGTGCACGGCGTGCGGGTCGGGCAACGGGTCGCGGTGGCGCCCGCGGTAGCGCACGTCCGGGTCGACGAGCACCGCCTCGCGGCCGTGCTCGCGGGCCCAGCGCAGGGCCTCCACCAGGGGGTCGCCGGGCGCCACCACCCACACCAGGGCGTCCTCGTCCGGCTCCTCGGAGATCACGGCGGAGACCTGCGGCAGCCGCGCCACCGCCTTCGTCACCGCATCGGCGAGGGTGGTCGGCAGCTCGACCGCCACCGCGTCCGGCTCGAGGGCCTCGAGCACGGCGCGGACCACCGCCGCCAGGTCCACCCGCTCGTGCAGCACCGGCAGGATGCGGATGCCCGGAACCGCCGAGGGAGCGAGCAGGTCGAGGTCGAACGCGTTCACGAGAGTCTGGCGGGAAGCATGCCCCGAATGAGGAAGTAGGAATTAGGAATGAGGAATGACCCCCACCCGCCCGCCGCGGACCGGCCGGGGGGGAGGGTGGGAATTCCTAATTCCTCATTCCTCATTCCTCATTCCTCGATCACACCGGGGCGAGCCGGAAGGGTTCCGCCTCGTCCTCGCCGAGGGCGAGGCGGAGGGCGACATCGACCGCCGCGCGCGGGCCCTCGGCGTCGCCGCGGCGCAGCAGCTTCATGGCGTAGCGGGCGACGTTGATGCCGTCCCGCACCGAGTACCGGAGGTCGGCGAGGTGCGCGGCGCGCAGGAACGACAGCACGTACGCGACGACCTCGTCGTCGGCCCCCACCACCTGGGTCTCGAGGATCGCCCGCTCCTCGTCCTCGTCGGGGAAGTCGATCACGATCTGCGGCATCAGCCGCGAGTGGATGTACTCGGGCACCTCGTAGGTGGAGGCGTCCTCGTTCATGGTGGTGGCGAAGCGGAAGCCGTCGTGGGCGGAGATCGTGATCCCGGCGACGACGCTGTCCACCGAGCGCCGGTGGTCGAGCAGCGGCGCCAGCGAGGCCCACGACTTCTCGCTCATGCGGTTGCCCTCGTCGAGGATGCAGGCCCCGCCCCGGACCATGGCGGTGACCAGCGGCGAGGCCATGTAGCGGACGCCGCCGTCCGGACCGAGCACCGGGGTCACCAGCAGATCCTCGGGGCGGGTGTCGGTGGTCGCCTGCACGATGTAGATCTCGCGCCCGGTCTCGCGTGCCGCGGCGCAGGCGAGGGTGGTCTTGCCGACCCCCGGCCTGCCGAGCAGCCGCGGGTTGAGCGGCGCGTCGTCGTCCGAGAACAATGACCAGGCGGCGAGCACCTGCAGCAGGACCTCACGCTGGCCGATCCAGGCCGGGATCTCGCGCACCGGGCGCGCCAGGTGCAGCGCGACGCCCTCGATCTCGAACACGCTCTCGTTGCTCATGGGCCTCCCGTCGCGAACGCACATTGTAAACCCGTCGGCCTCGAGAAAGCAGTCCACCGCCCCGCGCCGGGCGGCCGGGGTTGCCCGCACCCCATGGCTGCGCTACGCTCGGTCGGCTGCGCACACTCGACGTGTCGTAGCCCGGAGTGATTGAACGCGGAGCCGAGGTCCCGCGGCGGCGCGGCGCCGGTTGTGGTCGACCGGAGTTCCGAGAACGGTTCCTGTCGTCCGGGATTCAGGATTTCCATCCGGTGAACCGGACGGACGCTTTATGAAGCTCGGTACGCACGGATGCGATCCGGGCATCGAACTTGCATAGACATCGATGCGAAAAGATGTAAACCCGAAGGGAGGTTTTCCGTATCAATTCAATGTTTCGAGACGCCGGGGAGGAGGGTCCGCTCCATCGGGGGGCGCGATCATCACCCCTTTTACGCACATTTTTTTTTGAGGAGGTACGAATGCGAAATCGATTGACCGTGTGCCTTGTCGTCCTCGCGCTCGCGACTGCGGGAACGGCAGTGGCGCAGACCAGCGGCAGCAGCCTGTCGGGACGCGTCATCTACGAGGACGCCCCGCTGCCCGGCGTGACGGTGACCCTGTCGTCGCCGGCGCTCCAGGGCCAGCAGCTCACCGTCACCAACGCCCAGGGCGACTACATCTTCAAGGGCCTGCCCGGCGGCGACTACAAGGTGCAGTTCGAGCTCCCCTCGTTCGCGACCCTCGAGTACGACGTCCGGCTCTCCACCGCCCAGCCTCGCCGGCTCGACGCCGTGATGTACCCCGAGGCGATGCAGGAGGAGATCGTGGTCACCGGCCAGTACGAGTCGGTGAGCACCGGGACCCAGGGCTCCGAGACCATGCAGCAGTCCATGATCGAGAAGCTCCCGATCGCCCGCACCATGCAGTCCGCGGTGCTGCTGTCGGCCGGCACCTCGGGCACCGGGCCCAACGGCAACATCACCATCTCGGGCGCCCAGTCCTACGAGAGCCTCTACACCATGAACGGTGTGGTGCTCAACGAGAACCTGCGCGGCCAGCCGTTCAGCATGTTCATCGAGGACGCGATCCTCGAGACCACGACCATCACCTCGAGCGTGTCGGCCGAGTACGGCCGCTTCGCGGGCGGCGTGGTCAACATGGTGACCAAGTCGGGCGGCAACGAGTTCTCCGGCTCCTTCCGGGTCAACGTGACCAACGAGAGCTGGAACGGTGAGACTCCGCTCACCACCGGCCAGGAGGACAAGAACAACTACGTCTACGAGGCCACCTTCGGCGGCTACATCCTGCGCGACGCACTGTGGTTCTTCCTCGCCGGCCGCGACCAGGAGAACACCTTCTCCGGTCAGATCTTCGACCCCGAGGGCGGCGGCGACCAGTTCAACAGAGGCCAGACCCAGACCCGCTACGAGGGCAAGCTGACGGCCTCCGTGACGCCCAACCACCGTTTCTCCTTCAACTACATCGACATCGAGACCGAGGACCAGAACTACGTCTTCCCATCGCTGCCCTCGGCCGACTTCGCCTCGGTCGACCCGGTGCGGACCCTGCCCAACACGGGCTGGAACCTGAGCTACACCGGCGTGCTGGCCGACAACTTCTTCCTCGAGGCCCTGTACTCGGAGCGCGAGTTCCAGTTCCAGGGATCGGGCGGCGACGACACCAGCCTCGGCGGCGGTACCGTGGTCATCGACTACCTCGAGTACGTGCTCTTCAACGCGCCGCTGTTCTGCGGCGTCTGCCCGCCCGAAGAGCGCTCGAACGAGAACTACTGGGCCAAGGCCTCGTGGTTCCTCTCCGCCGCCGGCACCCACGACCTGGTGTTCGGCGTCGATGTCTTCAACGACATCCGCAAGGCCGACAACTGGCAGTCGGCGTCGGGCTACCTGCTCGGCACCGTCACCCCCCAGGACTACTCCGAGAACGGCAACCCCTACCTGGTCATGGACCCCGGAAGCTACATCATCTGGGGCGCGGTCCCGACGCCCTCCGGGGGCAACAGCTTCGAGACCAGGTCGGCGTACGTCAACGACACCTGGCGCATCAACGACAAGCTGACGGTCAACCTCGGCCTGCGCTACGACCAGAATGAGGGCACCGACCAGGGCGGCGCCAGGACCATCGACGACTCGCGGGTCAGCCCGCGCCTGTCGGCGAGCTACGACGTCAAGGGCGACGGCTCGCTGGTGGTCACCGGCGGCCTGTCGCGCTACACCATGAGCATCGCCAACTCCATCGGCGACGTGGGCTCCGCGGCCGGCAACCCCGTGTACAACCTGTACGTCTACGACGGACCGTCGGTTGCCGCCGGAACGCCCGAGTACCCGACCAACGGCGCCGCCATCAACGCGGTCTTCGACTGGTTCAACAACGTCTACGGCGGCGTCTTCAACACCGACAACCTGGTCTACGTCTACGTGCCGGGTCTGTCGCCGAAGGTCGGCCAGGGCCTCAACTCGCCCTACGGCGACGAGGCGACCCTCGGTGTGTCGTACCGTCTCGGCAACCGCGGCGTGGTGCGGGCGGACTACGTCCACCGCGAGTTCCACGACTTCTACGCCAACACCATCGTCCCCAACCGCTCGGCCACGGACCCGCTGACGGGCCTGACCGTCGACCTGGGTCTCTACGTCAACGAGGACGACATCTCCGAGCGCACGTACGACGCGCTGATGGCGCGCTTCGACTACCGCATCGGGACCCGCTGGACCATCGGCGCCAACTACACCTGGTCCGAGACCAAGGGCAACGTCGACGGTGAGACCGGCGGCTCCGGCCCGGTGGCGCACAACATCCTCGCCTACGAGGAGTACAAGGACCCGTCGTGGTACGCGCCGGTGGGCTTCCTGCTCACCGACCAGACCCACAAGGGCGGCTTCTGGATCGGCTGGGACGTCATCGCCACCACCCACCACAACCTCAACATCAGCCTGCTGCAGAACTTCCTCTCCGGCACGCCCTATAGCGCCTCGCAGACCATCAACACGATTCCGTTCGTGGGTGATCCCGGCGATCTGGGCTACACCAACAGCCCGCCGCCGCAGACCTACTACTTCTCCGACCGCGGGGCGTTCCGCACCGACACCGTCACCAGCACCGACCTCGCCATCAACTACTCCTTCTTCCTCAACATCGGCGGCAGCCAGCTCGAGCTCTTCCTGCAGCCCGAGGTCACCAACATCTTCAACGAGGACGCCGTGGACGGCGTGAACACCACCGTGCTCGGCCCGCGCCAGGGCTACGCGGCCTTCGACCCGTTCAACGAGACTCCCGTCCAGGGCGTCAACTGGGACTACGGCTCCAACTTCGGCCAGCCGCAGCGTGAAGCTGATTACCAGCTCCCGCGGACCTTCCGGCTGTCGTTCGGTCTCCGCTTCTAGGCGGGACGATCGGTCATTCTTCGGCCCCGGTGCCCGGCACCGGGGCCTTTTTTAGATCTCGGGGGCCAACGGTGCGTTTTGTTATCATGGCCCGCGGTCTCGACGCACGGAGAGGTGACACCATGAAGTTCAACCCGAAGCTCATCCAGATTCTCCTGACCGCGGCAGCTCTCGTGCTGCTACTCACCCCGGCCTCGGCCCAGCAGGCCGGCCGGGTCGCCGGCACCGTCGTCGAGCTCGACGGCACGCCCATCCCGGACGTGACGATCACGATCTCGGCACCGGGCATGAAGCGCGAGATGGTCAAGACGTCCAACAAGAAGGGCAAGTTCACGGTGTCGCACTCCGACGCGGCCATGACCTACGAGTACCGCTTCGAGAAGCCCGGCTACCAGACCCTGGTGCTGGCGGTGACCCCGCCCGTCGGCGACACGGCGATCCAGGAGTTCACCCTGCTGCCGGCGTCGGCCGCTCCGCAGGACGCCGACGCGTCGGCTGAGGGCGCGGTGGCCGTCAACCCGGCGGTGCGGACCTACAACGAGGGCGTCGAGGCGCTGCGGACCGGCGACCTCGAGACCGCCGCCGAGGCCTTCCGCAAGGCGGCCGAGCTCGACTCCGACCTGGCGGCCGCCCACACCTCGCTGGCGGCGGTCCTGCTGGAGCGGGAGGACTACGAAACCGCCGCGGTGGAGGCGGAGAAAGCCCTGGCGATCGACCCCAACGACGTCCGCGCCCTGCAGGTCCGCTTCGACGCCTACCGGCTCGCGGGCAACCAGGTCAAGGCGGACGAAGCCGCGCAGGCGCTGCGCGAGATCGGCAACCTGGGCGACGCCGCGGCGCGCATCTTCAACGAGGGTGTCGACGCCTTCAACACCGGCGACCTGGCGACGGCGCAGTCGAAGTTCCAGCAGGTGATCGAGCTCGACCCCGAGATGGTGCAGCCCTACGTGGCCCTCGCCCAGATCAGCCTCAACCAGGGCGCCATGGCCGAAGCCTCGGCGATGGCGCAGGCGGCTCTCGAGCGCGACCCCGACAACACGCGGGCGCTCAAGATCGCCTACGACGGCGCGCGGCTGACCGGCGACGACGCGGCGGCGCGGCACGCCCTCGAACGCCTGGTGGAGCTCGACCCCGAATGGGTCGCCACCGCCCTCTTCGATCATGCGGCGACCATGTTCAACAACAACCAGCCCGAGGTGGCCGCCCTCGAGCTCGAGTACGTGCTCAAGGCCGACCCGGAGCTGTCGCGCGCCCACTACCTGCTCGGCATGGCGTACTTCAACTCCGGTCGCGTCGAGGAGGGCCGGTCCCACCTCGAGCGCTTCATCGAGCTCGCGCCGGAGGACCCCGACGCGGAGATCGCGCGTGGGCTGCTGGCCTACGAGGAGTAGGATCGGCGCGCGGCGCGCAGGGCCCTCGACAATGCCGACGGTTTGGCGCTCGGTGGTCGCGTCGCTGGCCGCGGTGTCGGTGGTGGCGTGCTCGGGCGGATCAGACCGGGGCCTCGGCGTTCCGGCGGACACCCCGGTCGTCCTGATCTCGGTCGACACCCTGCGCTCGGACCGCCTGCCGGCCTACGGCTACGACGTTGTCGAGACGCCGGCCATCGACCGGCTGCGGCGGGACGGCGTCCTCTTCGAGCGCGCCTACACGAACGTGCCGCTGACGCTGCCGGCGCACGTGTCGCTGCTGGGCGGGGTGCTGCCGTTCGCGCACGGCGTGCGCGACAACCTCGGCTACACCGTGGACGCCGGTGCGGCGCCCCTGCTGCAGCAGGTCCTGAAGAACGCCGGCTTCGCGACCGGGGCGGCGGTTTCCGCGTACGTGCTGCGCCGGGCGACCGGGATCGACGCCGGCTTCGATTTCTACGACGACGCGGTCGAGCACACCGTCGGCCCGGGCATCCAGGCCATCCAGCGATCGGGCGCGGCAACTCTCGACGCCGTCCTGCCGTGGCTGCGGTCGGCTTCCGGAGGGCCCCTGTTCCTGCTCTTCCACATCTTCGAGCCCCACTCGCCCTACCAGGCGCCGGAGCCCTTCGCCTCGCGCTACGACTCGCCCTACGACGCCGAGGTGGCCGCCGCGGATAAGGTCGTCGGCGACCTGATCGACGAGCTCGACGGGCTCGGCCTCTACGATCGTGCCCTGATCTTCTTCCTGTCGGATCACGGCGAGGGGCTCGGCGAGCACGGCGAGGACGAGCACGGGCTGTTCCTCTACCGTTCGACGCTGCAGGTGCCGCTGATCGTCAAGCTGCCGCGCGGCGCGCGGGCGGGCGAGACCATCTCCCATCCCGTGCAGCTGGTCGACATCCACCCGACCGTCGTGTCGGCCCTGGGGCTGCCGCAGGACGAGCGTCTCGCGGGACGGCCCCTGTTCGAGCCCGTGGGTGCGGGCGAGCCGGCGCCGCCGATCTACGCCGAGACCTTCTTCCCCCGCCTGCACTTCGGTTGGAGCGATCTCGCGGCGCTGATCGCCGGCCGCCACCACTACATCGAGGCGCCGCGGCCGGAGCTCTACGATCTCGTCGACGACCCGGACGAGCAGCACAATCTGATCGAGAAGGAGCCGGCGCGGGCGGCGGAGCTGCGGACGGCGCTCGCCGCCTACGACCGCAGCCTCGAAGGGCCGGCTTCGACCGATCCCGAGACCCGCCGCAAGCTCGAAGCGCTCGGCTACGTCGGCCAGGCATCGGTCGGCGGCGGCGACGAGCTGCCGGACCCCAAGGACGGGGTCGGGTCGCTGGCCGAGATCCGCCGCGCCTATGGTCTCTACGCCGAGGGCGAGTACGAGCAGGCGGTCGCCGCCTTTACCGACATCGTCGGCCGGCATCCCGGCATCGAGGACGCATGGGAGTACCTCGCGCTCGCCCAGCTCGGGCTTGGCCGGATGGACGACGCCGTCGCCACCTACCGCGCCGCCATCGAGGCCATGCCGGACTCGAGCCGGCTCTCGATGCGCCTCGCCCTCCTCCTGTTCCGGATGGGACGCCTCGACGAGGCGTATGTGCAGGCCAATCTCGCGATTCCCTCCGACGCGGCCGCGGCGCACGTGCTTCTGGCACGGATCGCCTTCAGCCGCGGCGACCTGGAAACCGCCGAGAACGAGGCCCGCGAGGCGATGGCCGTCGACGACCGCCTCCCGGGTCCGTACCTGGTGTTGGCGGATGTCGAGGTCGCCCGAGGCGACGCGCCTGCCGCCGCCCAGCTGCTTGAACAGGCGTTGGCCGGCGGCATCGGCGACGACCCGGTGCGCGCCAAGCTCGCTCTGACCCACATCTGGATGGCCGATCCCGACGCCGCCGCTGCAGTGCTCGAGGGCTTCGAAGAGAGCCGGAACCTCGATATCCTGATGGCCTTCGGCAGGCTCGCCAACGCGCGCCAGCAGTGGGGCCAGGCGCGGACCTGGTTCGAACGGGCGCTCGAGATCGACCCCGGCAACCCCAACGCCCTGCTCAACCTGGGGATCGCACTGGTGGCCGAGGGCAGCGTGGCCGAGGCCAGGCCGCTGCTCGAGCGGGTGGTGGCGGCGATCCCCGGCTCGTTCGACGGGTGGAACGCGCTGGCGATGGCCTGCGTGCGCCAGGGCGATCTGGACGCGGCCATCGCCGCCTGGGAGCGGGCGCGGCAGATCAACCCGGACGCGG
>DATIVB010000292.1:0-4309 GCA_035466375.1 Chondromyces sp. | reverse complement strand
CCGACGGACGCCACCCGCGGCGCCTCACCTCCGACGAAGGTGTGGAGTCGAACCCGGTGTTCTCCCCCGACGGCGAGTGGATCGCCTTCGACGCCCAGTACGACGGCAACACCGACGTCTACATCGTCTCGACCCGCGGCGGCATCCCGACCCGTCTCACATGGCACCCCTACCGCGACAGCGTGTGCGCCTTCACCCCCGACGGGTCCGCCGTCCTCTTCCGCTCCGGCCGCAACACCTTCACCAACCGCTACAACCAGCTCTTCACGGTGCCGGTCGAGGGCGGCTTCCCGCAGCAGCTCGCGCTGCCGAGCGCTCACAAGGCCGCGTACTCGCCCGACGGCGCCCGCCTCGCCTACACGCCCCTCGGCGAGCCCTTCAGGGTGTGGAAGAACTACCGCGGCGGAACCGCGACCACCATCCAGCTCTACCGGTTCGCGGACCACGCCACCGAAAAGATCCCGCAGCCCGAGGGCCGCAGCAACGACACCGACCCCATGTGGATCGGCGACCGGGTGTTCTTCATCTCCGACCGCAACGGCGAGTTCAATCTCTTCTCCTACGACCCGGCGACGGGCTCCATCGAGCAGCACACGCAGTACGCGGACTTCCCCATCGTCGACGCGTCCCACGGCGACGGCCTGATCGTCTTCGAGCGCGCCGGCACCCTGCACACCTACGACGTCGCAACGGGCGCGGTGACGGGTCTCACGATCGGCATCGCCACCGATCTGCCCGAGCTCCGCCCCCGCTACGTCGACGGCGCCGAATTCGTCCGCAGTGCCAACATCTCACCCTCGGGGGCGCGCGCGGTCTTCGAGATCCGCGGCGAGATCTTCACCCTGCCGGCCGAGAAGGGCGACGCCAGGAACCTGACCCTGACCGCGGGCGCGCACGAGCGCGGGCCCGCCTGGTCGCCCGACGGCGCCTCCATCGCCTATTTCTCCGACGCCTCGGGTGAATACGAGCTGCACGTCGCCGCACAGGGTGGCACGTCCGAGGCCAGGGCTTTCGCCCTCGACGGCACCGGCTTCTACAACGGCCTCCGCTGGTCGCCCGACTCGAAGAAGATCGCCTTCGAGGACAACGGCCGCAACCTCTACGTCATCGACCTCGCCTCGGGCGAGGTGACGCAGGTGGACCGCGAACCCATCTACAACCCGGGTCCCTTCGGCTTCCTGGGCCCGGTGTGGTCGCCCGACTCGAGGTGGCTCGCCTACACCACCAACAACCTCGCCAACATGGAGCAGGTCTACCTCTACTCCCTCGAGCAGCGGAAGGTCTTCGCCATCGCCGACGGGCTGAGCGACGTCGGCGAGCCCGCCTTCGACCGCGGTGGGAAGTACCTCTACTTCTTCGGCTCCACGGACGCCGGCCCGGTCCGGCAGTGGTTCGCCATGTCCAACGCCGACATGGAGATGACCCGCAACCTCTATCTGGTCACTCTGCAGCGGGGCGTGCCGTCGCCGTTGGCCAAAGAGAGCGACGAAGAGAAGGCGCACGAAGCCGATGAGGACGGCGAAGCGAACGACGACGGCGGCGCCGCGAAGGACGAGTCGAAGACGACCGACGACGCCGAGGTGGAGCCGGTGACCATCGACTTCGACGGCCTCGCCCGCCGCATCGTCACGGTCCCGATCGACGCCGCCAACTATTTCAGCCTCCAGGCCGGCAAGGAGAACACCCTCTTCTACCTCAAGGCCCCGGCCGATGCCGGCGGCCCGGATGCCCGCGGCACCACGCTGATGATGTACGACCTCGGGGAGCGCAAGGAAGAGGAGCTGTTCGAGGCCAACGGCTTCGAGGTGTCAGCGGACGGCGCCAAGATCCTCTACCGCAAGGGTGAGTCCTGGGGCATCGTCGACGCCGGCAAGAAGCCCGAGGCCGGCAAGGGCGTGCTCGACCTTGCCTCCGTGCGCGTGCGCGTCGACCCCGCCTCCGAGTGGCGCCAGATCTTCGACGAGACGTGGCGCATCTACCGCGACTACTTCTACGCCACCAATTACCACGGCGCCGACTGGCCCGCCATGCGCGAGCGCTACCGGCCCTTCCTCGATCACCTCGCCTGCCGCACCGACCTCAACCGCCTCATCCAGTGGATGGGCAGCGAGCTCGCGGTGGGCCACAACAACGTCTTCGGCGGCGACTCCCCCTTCGACCCCGAGGAGATCCCCGGCGGCCTCCTCGGCGCCGACTACGCCATCGAGAACGGGCGCTACCGCATCGCCAAGGTCTACGGCGGCCTCAATTGGAACCCGGAGCTGGTGTCGCCCCTGACCGAACCGGGCGTCGACGTGGCGGCGGGCGAGTACCTGCTGGCGGTGAACGGCCGCGAGCTGCTGCCGCCCGACAACCTCTACCGCCACTTCGAGAACACGGCCGGGAAGATCGTCGAGCTGACGGTGGGCCCCAACCCGTCCGTGGAGGGCTCGCGCACCGTCAAGGCGGTGCCCATCGAGAGCGAGGCCGCGCTGCGCAACCGGGACTGGGTCGAGGGCAACATCCGGAAGGTCGACGAGGCCACCAACGGCCGCGTGGCCTACGTCTACCTGCCGAACACCACCGGCCTCGGCCACACCTACTTCAAGCGTTACTTCTTCCCGCAGGTGCCCAAGGACGCCATCATCCTCGACGAGCGCTTCAACGGCGGCGGCCAGATCGCCGACTACTACATCAACATCCTGCAGCGGCCCTACATCGCCCACTGGCACATGCGCTACGGCGCCGACCTCAGGACCCCGCAGGGTTCCATCCTCGGCCCCAAGGCGATGCTGATCGACGAGACCGCGGGCTCCGGCGGCGACCTGCTGCCCTACATGTTCCGCAAGTTCGGCCTCGGCACCCTCATCGGCAAGGCCACCTGGGGCGGCCTCGTCGGCATGCTGGGCTACCCGGTGCTGATGGACGGCGGCTACGTCACCGCCCCCAACGTCGCCATCTACGACGAGGACGGCTGGGTGGTGGAGAACGTCGGCGTGCCGCCGGACATCGAGGTCGAGCAGACGCCCGCCGAGGTCATAGCCGGCCGCGATCCCCAGCTGGAAAAGGCCATCGAGGTGGTTCTCGGGCAGCTCGAGGCGAACCCGCCGCCAATGGTGGAGCGCCCGCCCTACCCGGTGCGCGTCTGGCAGGACTGAAGTGCGCGGATGATCGATCACGGCCTCCCGGGGCAGCGGCCCCGGGAGGCCGTGCCTCATCGGTGGGCCGGTTGCGCGACGGGAAGCTCCCGCCGATCCGGGCGATCCCGAGATTGGCTGCGGCTTCAAAGTGTCATAGCCGACCGGGGGGTGAGGAGGATGGGGCCGCGCCGGGGCCTACTGTGAGCCCTCGTGATCGATCTTCTTGATGGCCGCGAGCTCCTCGGCGAGCTCGCGAAGTCGAACGGCGAGATCCCGTTCCACCTTCTCCAACGCGGCAACACGTTCCCGGAGCTGGAGGTTCTCGGCCTCGAGCTCGGCGCAGAGGCGTCGTTCGTCGTCGAGGAGGATTTCACAACCGTCCAGGCCTGCCTCGCACTGGCGGAGCTGGCCGCTCCTGATCGCGCTCGCGACCTCCAACCCGCGTTGGTCTCGGTGCAGGTTTTCGATCTCTGAAATCAGGGCGACGAGAGCAGCCCCTCGCGCGCTCGTGGCCGGATCATCGAGGAGCGGCTCGAGGAGCTGCCGCGAACGGTCGAGGTCGGTCTCCGGGTGGCCTGGAACGGCATGTGCCAACGCGAGACGGTACGCGAGCTCGGGCTCCGCACGAACCACGTCGGGACGTTCGCTCACGAGCTCCTCGTACGCAGTGGCCGCTTCCGCGAATTCTCCGGCGGCGAACAGGGCGTCACCCGGTTTCGTCAGACGCGAGGAGGTGCAGCCCAGTCCCTGCACGAGGACGATGAGAAGTGCTGCCAGCCGCGCTCCTGTGACCATGGACCTTCGCCTGCTCCCTTCTGCGCGCCCAGGCGGGTGAGCCAAGAATACCTCACCGACGGCCTCAGGCCCCGGACGCAGCCGTCCGGCTCCCCCGATCGGCCTGATCCTGGGCGGCTGCAAGCTCGACGACGAAGACGGCGCCGCCGCCAGGGGCGTCCTCGACGCGGATCCTGCCTCCGTGTGCAGTGACGATCTCGCGGCTGATGGCGAGCCCGAGCCCGACTCCCGAGCGGTCGCGCGCGGAGTGGCCGGACCGACGATGAAAGCGCTCGAACAGACGGGGTTTGTCCTCGTCGGCCACGCCGGGCCCCTGGTCCCGCACCTCGCAGTGAACCCAGCCCCCGTCCGGCCCCGACCGGCCGCCGGCGGACAGGGTGACGGTGCTCCGTCTC
>DATIVB010000291.1:0-1522 GCA_035466375.1 Chondromyces sp. | reverse complement strand
GGGACCGAGCCGGTCAGGGTCCTGGATTCTGCCGCCGCAACGGCTGCGGCGCAGCCGAGCACCACCAGGGTAACGAGGGTCGTCTTTTTCATCCCGCGTGCTCCTTCCGGCCGCCCGACGGCGGCTCATGGAGAGTAACGGAGGCGCGGGCATTTGGTTCTCGAGAATCCGGCCTTCATCTGCCGAATACTTTCCGGGGGAGACCCGCGGCGGTCCGGGGCGCGGCCGCCGTGGCCGCCGCTGCGTCAGTACCGCGCGCCCCGTACCCCGAGGACGATCTCCCCGGAGGCGGTCTCGACGTCGAACACCGGCCCGTCACCCGCCAGCTCGAGCGTGCTGCCGTCTGCGGCCACCTCACCCGGAAGCTCGCTGCGAACGCTGCCGGTCGTCGTCCTGAGCGTTCCGCGAGGGCTCACTCCTTCCGGCAGCATGAGGTGGACGCGCCCGGAGGCCGAGCGGATCCGCACCGTGCCGTCCGCTGCGAGCCGGTCCCAGGTGACGGTGATCTTGCCCGTCGAGGTGACGGCCTCGAGGCTGCCCGAGAGGTTCTCCAGCCGGATGTCCCCCGATGCCGTTGCGACGTTGGCCTCGCGTGCGCCGCCGGTCAGCCGCACGTTGCCGGACGAGGTGCTGGCGGCGAAGCTCTCCAGGGGGCGGATCAGCTGGATCTCGGCGTCTCCGTCGGTACTCTTGACGTCGAGGGCGGCCGCGGCGCCGATCATGGTCACCGCCCCCGAGGAGGTGCGCAACCACAGGGGTCGGGCGTCGGGGAAGTCGCCGCTGACCTCGATATTGCCGCTGGTCGTGGTGAGATCGGGGATGATACCGCGGGGCACGAGCAGCCCGAGACGCGCCCGCGCCGACAGCCTGCCAAATCCCAGGAAGCCCGACCTGCCCGGGTCGACGACGATCCGCAAGCGATCCTCGGAGTCCTCGAAGGACGGGGTGTGGTTGTCGATCCAGCGCTCGGCCCGGTCGGCGCCGGTGCCGCCGATGTGGAGCTGCACCTCGGTTTCGATGCCCGGAACATCGGCGGTGCGCACGCGGAGATCGAGGTCGGCGGCATCGACCTCGAGCCGCTTGCCGTCGGCCGCCGGGAAGCTCTGGGTGAGATTGAGGTCCTTTTGAGCGGCGTCCGCAGGCGCCGCGATCACGAGCACGGCGCCCAGCATTGTCAGCAGCGCCCTGAACAGCATTTCCAGTCTCCCTTCAGCTCGCGGGGAAAGGCACGATCTCGGCTGATCGGACCCGGGGGTAGATCGGTGCCGGCGACCCCTCGAGTCGCGGATTGGTGCGGGCGGCGAACGCGCGTGCCGCGAACTCCCGGTCGAGCGACGACACGAACGCACGCAGCCGCGCCAGTACCGAGCGGACGCTCGAAGGCCGGCACGCGAAGGAGCGCGCGAAGGCGGCAGTCGGCGGGCTGGTTCGGTCGAGCTCGAGGACCGCGAGCAGGAGGGCGGCCCCCCAGAGGTCGGGCGCGTGCGGTCGGGGATGCTGGTGGTCGAGGTAGGCACGCCAC
>DATIVB010000290.1:0-2314 GCA_035466375.1 Chondromyces sp. | reverse complement strand
CGAGCCCGCCGAGAGTGTGCCCCCGGAGGAGATCGAGACCTTCTGCGAGGCCATGCTCGCCATCGCCCGCGAGTGCGAGACCGACCCCGCGCTGGTGCGCTCCGCGCCCCACGACACGCCGGTGCGGCGGGTCGACGAGGTCCGCGCGGCGCGCAACCTCAAGACCGCGTGGACGCCGGAGGACGGGACATCGTTCGAACGTTAGAACGTTGGAACGTTGGCACGTTGGGGCTTAGATGGTGTCAGTGAACGCCACGCGTCGTCAGAAGATCGTGGAGCTGCTGTCGGCCGGAGAGAGGGAGTTCGCGGATCTCCGGGACGAGCTCGGCGTTCCCGTGCACGTCCTCGAGGAGGACCTGCAGCACGTCGAACGCAGCATCCGGGCCCGTGCGCACCGGCTGCGCGTGCGGCCGGCCCGGTGTGCGAGCTGCGGTTTCGCGTTCACGAGCACGGCACTGCACCCGCCAGGACGTTGCCCGAGCTGCCGCGGCAGCCAGATCATGGGCCCCTGGCTCCGCGTGACAATGCCCTGACGTTCAAACGTTCGAACGTTCTAACGTTGAACGATGTGACGAATCAGCACCTCACCGTACCGGGTACTCCGGCCGTTCCGGGCGCTGCGGCGGATCGGCCTCGAGCGCCCGCATCACCTCCGCGATCGCGCGCTCGAGCTGGGGATCGCCGCCGTCGAGCATCAGCGACGGGTCGTCCACCACCTCGATGTCCGGGTCGACGCCGTAGCCCTCGACCTCCCACTCGCCCTCGAGATTGTAGAAGGAGAAGGTGGGCACGGTGAGGCGGCCGCCGTCGATCAGCGCCGGCTGCCCGGAGTAGCCGATCAGACCGCCCCAGGTGCGGGTCCCGATCAGCGGCCCGAGGCCGGCGGCCCGGAAGTAGTACGGGAAGGCGTCGCCGCCGGAGCCGCTCCAGGCGTTGACGAGCATCGCCTTGGGCCCGGTGTGCGAGATGGTCGGGGTCTGCCAGTCGCGGCCGCTGCGCACCGCCCAGAAGTTGAAGAGCGGGCGATTGAGCAGCTCGACGAAGCGGTCCGGCACCTGGCCGCCGTTGTTGAAGCGCTCGTCGATGATGAGGCCGTCCTTGTGAAACTGCGCGCGGAACATCCGGTAGAGCTCGGTCTGGCCGCCGATGCCGGTCGAGGGGACGTAGGCGTAGCCGATCCTTCCGCCGCTGGCCTGCTCGACCTTCAGCCGGTTGGACTCGATCCAGGCCAGGTTGCGCAGCCGGTCCTCGCTCGACAGGGTCGTCACCAGAACCTCGCGCGCGCCTTCGAAGCTCGGGCGGTCGTTGACCGTCAGCAGCACCGCCGTCTCCGCCAACCCCTGAAAGGCCGCCCACGGGTCCTTGGCGGGGTCGACCGGCGTGCCGTTGACGGCCAGCACCCAGTCGCCCTCGGCAACGTCCACCCCGGGCTCGGCGAGCGGCGAGCGCTGCTCGGTGTCCCAGGGCGCGCCGCGCACGATCTTCGCGATGCGGTAGGCCCCGTCGGCGAGCTCCCAGTCCACGCCGAGGAGCCCGACGCCGCGCCTGGCGGGCTCCTCGACGTCGCCGCCGCCGCGGTAGGAGTGCGAGGTGTTGAGCTCGCCGATCAGCTCGCCGATGACGAAGTTGAGGTCCCACCGGGTCACGACGTCGTCGAGCAGGGCGCCGTAGCGCTCGCGCATCGCCTCCCAGTCGACCCCGTGCATGGTGGGGTCGTAGAAGTAGTCGCGCTGGAGCCGCCACGCGTCGGCGAAGATCTGCCGCCATTCCTCCTGCGGCACCACGGTCATCTCCATGGAACCGGTCGCCAGCGTCTTCTCCAACTTCTGCCCGGGAGCGACGTCGACGATCGCGAAGCTGCCTCCGGACACTGCCAGGAGCTTGTCGCCGTCGGCCGACACCGCATACCCGTCGGCCGTGTCGAGGATCGTCTTCTCCTCGCGCTTTTCGAGATCCCAGAAGACGATCGGCGAGGGCCCTTCGGCGGCGCCGGTTCGGACCAGGCGCCGGTAGAGGACCTTGCCCTCGACCGCGGCCAGGTCGGTGTATTGGCCCGCCTCGGGCGGCAGAACCACCGACCGCGCCTCGAAGCCCTCGAGGTCGATCGTGACCGGCGCGGGCTCTTTCTCCTGCTCCTTCTCCTTCGATGTGTCGTCGCCCTCGCCCTTGGCGCCGGCGCCGCCGTCGTCATCGGGCTCCGGCTCGTCGCCGTCCGCCGGCTCGACGTCGTTGCGGGGCGCAAGCGGTGACGGCACGTCCTTCCGGAGCGGCACCGCCACCAGCTGCGTCGGGTTGGCATAGACCCAGGTCGGGT
>DATIVB010000289.1:0-3927 GCA_035466375.1 Chondromyces sp. | reverse complement strand
GCTCACCGAGGCCGCGGCGGTCGAGGCCCGCGGCCGGATCAGCCCGGCCGACCTCGGGATCTGGGACGACGCCCAGGTGGAGCCGCTGCGGCGGGTCACCTCGTTCATCGCGTCGCAGGGCGCGACGCCGGGTATCCAGCTAGCCCACGCCGGCCGCAAGGCTTCGACCGCGCCGCCTTGGGACGGAGGCGGTATGGTCGCACCCGAAGCGGGCGGCTGGACTGTCGTCGGCCCGAGCCCGCTGCCCTTCGCGCCAGGCTCGCCCACTCCCGAGCCCCTCGATGCGGCCGGGCTCATGGAGGTGGCCGGGGCCTTCGCCGCCGCGGCCCGGCGCGCCCTTGTCGCCGGCTTCCGGGTGGTGGAGATCCACGCCGCCCACGGCTACCTGCTGCACTCGTTCCTGTCCCCGATCGCGAACCAGCGCGAGGACGCCTACGGTGGGAGCTTCGAAGGCCGCACCCGCCTGCTCCTCGAGACGGTCGAGGCGGTGCGCGCCGCGTGGCCAGACGACCTGCCTCTGCTGGTCCGCATCTCCGCCAGCGACTGGCTGCCCGGCGGCTGGGACATCGAGCAGTCGGTGGAGCTCGCCCGCAGGCTGCGCGCGCTCGGCGTCGACCTCGTCGACTGCTCCTCGGGCGGGCTCGCCCCGGGCGCCGAGATTCCCCTCGCGCCGGGCTACCAGGTGCCCTTCGCCGAGCGCATCCGCCGCGAGGCTGAGATCGCCACCGGCGCGGTGGGTCTGATCACCGAGCCCGCGCAGGCCGACGCGATCCTCCGCGAGGGCCGGGCCGATCTGGTCCTGCTCGCCCGGCAGCTCCTGCGCGAGCCGAGCTGGCCGCTGCGCGCAGCCCACGATCTCGATCGAGACGCGGCGGAGCTGTGGCCGCGCCAGTACCTCCGCGCCCGGTAGAACGCCCAGCCGACCGGAACCGCAGCCGCGGATCGGTACCACGTATCCCACTCTTCTGAACTTCACCCGGCTTCTTCGAAACGAAACATCAGAAGAGTGAGATACGTGGTACTTAGGTGGGTACCCCGTCCACACTTCCACACTTGCTTTCGCGTCAGCTGCGCCTGGAGTTCGCCGCGTTGATCCAGGCGAGGAGGTTCTCGAGGCCGGGGTCGTCACGTTCGAGGCGAAGGCCGTGGTTGAGCCACCTCGTTACCGAGTTGGGTTGCTTGTCGAGCAGCCTGGAGATGTCGCAGACCCGAACTCCATAGCGTGCGACCGCAAGGGCGGCGAACTCGACGCGCCCACGGATGCCTCGCCGTCGTGCCTTGCCATACATAGAAGCACAATGTATACTGCCTCTATGTACTGGTATGTTGATCAGCCTCGTCACGGGACGGACCGCACGTGAACATCGACAAGGATCTCGTCGCCGCCTCTGCCGCACCCTTGGTGCTGGCCATCCTCGGCGAGGCCGAGAGCTACGGCTATGCGATTCGCAAACGGGTCGGCGAGCTCTCGGACGGTGAGCTCGAGTGGACGGACGGCATGCTGTACCCGGTCCTCCACCGCCTCGAGCGCAACGGCTACGTCGAGTCGAGGTGGGGCGCATCGGAGACTGGACGGCGTCGCAAGTACTACCGCCTGACGAAGCTGGGCGCCGACGAGCTCGAACGACAGCAGCGACAGTGGCGCCTCGTCGACTCGGCGTTGCGCAGCATCTGGACCAAGCGACTGAACCTGGCTCATCAAGGAGTCTGAACCAATGGAAACGACAAGCGAGCTTCTGGAGCAACGCATCGCGGAGTGGCGCGCCTCCCTGCGCCGGCGGCAGGCGATCCATGCCGTCGACGTCGACGAGCTCGAGGATCACCTCAGAGACCAGATTGCCGCCCTCGGCGAGGCAGGTCTGTCCGAGGACGAGGCGTTTCTGGTGGCGGTGAAGCGCATGGGCGACCTCGACTCGGTGTCGCGCGAGTTCGCGCGTGAGTACTCCGAGCGCCTGTGGAAGCAGCTCGTCGTCTCGCCCGAACCAAGCCGCGGCCCGTCCCGGTCCACCAGGGACGCCATGGTCGCAGTCGGTCTCGCGATTGCCGCCGCGGTTGCGATCAAGCTCCCCGAGCTCTTCGGCATCAGCTTCGCCGGGGAACCGGACGAGGACGCCCTTTTCTATCTCCGCAACTTCAGCCTCCTCGTGCTGCCGTTCCTGGCAGTCTACTTCGCCTGGCGACGTGACCTCACACCGCCGGCGCGCTGGCGGCTGGCTGCACCGTTCATCGCCGCCGCCGTCATCGTCAACGTGATGCCCTTCGCGACCGACAGTTCCACCGAGATGCTGGTGGGCCTCCACCTGCCGATCGCCCTGTGGCTGGCGGTGGGCTACGCCTATAGCGGCGGCCGCTGGCGGGACCACAACCGGCGCATGGACTTCATACGCTTCTCCGGTGAGTTCTTCATCTACTTCGCCCTGATCGGTTTCGGCGGCGGCGTCCTGATGGGCTTCACCCTGATGATGTTCGAGGCCATCGGCCTCAACGCCGAGTCCATCATCCAGATGTGGGTGCTGCCGTGCGGCGTGGCGGGCGCGGTCCCGATCGCAGGCTGGCTGGTGGAGGCCAAGCAGAGCGTTATCGAGAACATGGCCCCGGTCCTCACGCGCCTCTTCACACCTCTGTTCACGGTCGTGCTCGTTGTCTTCGTGCTCGCCATGATGTGGACCGGCAGCGGCATCAACCTCGAACGGGAGGTGCTCATCGCGTTCGACCTGCTGCTCGTCCTCGTGCTGGGCCTGCTCCTGTACTCGATCTCGGCGCGCGACCCGCTGGCCCCGCCCGGAGTGTTCGACGCACTGCAGCTCGTGCTCGTCGTCTGCGCCATCCTCGTCGACGCGCTGGCGCTGTGGGCCATCGCCGCCCGGATCTCGGAGTTCGGCTTCAGCCCCAACAAGGTGGCCGCCCTCGGCGAAAACCTCGTGCTGCTGGTGAATCTCGGCTGGTCCGCCGTGCTCTCCGCCCGCTTCGTGGCAGGCCGGGGCTCGTTCGCACCGCTCGAGCGCTGGCAGACCGCGTACCTGCCGGTGTACGCGATCTGGGCCTGGATCGTCGTCGTGCTCTTTCCGATCCTCTTCCGTTTCACGTAGGACCCCACTTGCACCACGTCGGGGCCCCTCGGAACCCACTGTTCCATTTCTCGTCTGGCGTCTCCGCGGCGAGGGAATGGAACAGCGGGAGCGTGCCACCAGAAGCAACGGGCACCAGTGACCCCCGCGGACGTCAGTCCAGGCGCGTGGAGATGTCGTGGATGTAGCAGTAGCCCCACGACTCGCCCGATTCGGCGCTGCGGATCAGTGGGTGATCGAGCTCCTCCTGGTGCTTGCGGGCGTGTCGGTTCGGCGACGACTCGGTGCCAGGCACCGAGTTAGGCAGCGGGTTCAGCCCGTCTTCACCGCTGCCCCACGGAAGGCGTCGAAGACCAGGATGTGAAAATGCTCGAAGCGCTCACCAAGAGCGAGGCCTTGACGCTCGCACTCGGCGCGGAAGTCCCCCTGGTCGAAGCGGTTCTCCCTCGGGTGCCGCGTGAAGGTCCGGGCGAGGACGGAATCGAGGACGTTCTTCGGGATCTCCTCGAAGAGGAACTGTCCCCCTGGGCGCAGGACCCTGCTGATCTCGCCCACTGCCTGCTGCCAGGCCGGAACGTGATGGATGATGCCGAAGTCGACCACCAGGTCGAACGAAGCGTCTGCAAAGGGCATCGCGGCGACATCTCCCACCTCGAGGCAGAGCCGGCCGGCCCATGCCTTTTCTGCAAGCCGCGCCCTCGACCTGGCGACCTGGCGCTCGTCGAGGTCGATGGCCGTGACCCGGGCCGCGCGCATCTGCTCGAAGACGATCTCCACGTCCACCCCCCGGCCACAGCCCACCACCAGGGCCTCCGCGCCCTGCAGCGGTCGGGGAGCCAGGGCCATCAGTGCCGGCGCC
>DATIVB010000288.1:0-1782 GCA_035466375.1 Chondromyces sp. | reverse complement strand
GTAATCCGAGTCCTGGGTGGTGATGCTGACCTCGAGCCCGTTCCAGGCGGTGCGCGTGACCGACGCCACCGGGTAGTAGGGGCCGAAGTCGGCCGCTTCGAAGCGCACCTCGAGCGTCACCGGCGCGTCGCCGATGGTGCTGTCGGCCTTCAGGCTCAGGGGCAGGTGGGTCGCCCGGTCGAGCCGGATCTCCACGACGTCGTCGGCCGTCACCACGCCGGTGGAGCGGAGCAGCAGCGCTTCGCCTTCCTTCGTGACCTCGGAGGTCCGCACCGCCTTCTCGGCCAACATCGGGTCGAGGTAAGCGGTCAGCTGGCTGCGGACGTCGAGCGCGAACTCGTACGCCGCCTCGATCTGCTCCTTCTTGAGCTTCTTGCCGTCGGGCCCGCGGAGCTTCTCCTTGGTGGTCGTGCCGCTCTGCTGGACCTTCACCAGCATGCCCTGGCTGTCATAGGAGATCCGGTAGACGATCTGCCGGCGCTGGACACCGTTGACGTGGTAGGTGGTGATCGACTGCCAGGCGTAGTGCCGCAGCTCCTCCTGGTTGCGCTTCATCCCGAGCGCGAGCTTGTCGAGATCGAGCGGCTCCTGCGCGCGGCCTGCGACGGCGATCGTCAACGCGGCCATGACAAGCGCGAAACATGAGATCCAGCGGTGCATGCGAAGTCTCCCTTCGACCGGGGCGCCGAGCGCGCCCGGACCGCCGACGGCTCGACGGAGCCGAAGCCTAGCACGCATCATTCACCGATGATGAGGGCGAGCGCGGGTGGCGGTAGAATGCCCCGACGACCGGAGGCCCGCATGCGACTGCCGCGCGAGCTGGATGCCGTGGAGATCCGGGTGCTCGGCTGCCTGCTCGAGAAGGAGCAGACGACGCCCGACGCCTACCCGCTGTCGGTCAACGCGCTGCTCGGTGCGTGCAATCAGAAGAGCAACCGAGAGCCGGTCATGGCCCTGTCGGCCGGCGATGTCGAGGGGGCCCTGGATCGGCTCCACGCCGAGGTTCTGGTGTGGCCTGTGGAGGGCCCGCGGGCGGTGAAGTGGCGCCACAGCCTGGACCGCAAGTGGGATCTCTCGCCCCAGACCCGAGCGGTGATGACGGTTCTGCTCCTTCGCGGAGCGCAGACGGCGGGCGAGATCCGAGCGCGGACCGAGCGCATGCACCCCTTCGCCTCCACTGCGGAGATCGAGGAGGTCCTGGCCGGGCTCGCGACCGGCGACGATCCGTTGACCGTCCACCTCGCCAGGCAACCGGGTCAGAAGGAGTCGCGCTGGACGCACCTGGTGGGCGGGCGACCCGAGGCGCCGACGGCAGTGTTCGAGCCGGCGGACCGGGCAGAGCCGGTCCCCGGCCTCGCGCAGCGCGTCGCCGAGCTCGAGCAGCGGGTGGCGCACCTCGAAGAGGCCCTCGAGAGCCTTCGGGACTGAGGACGGTCGGGCCCTCCGGCCGCTTCAGCGGAAGGAGCTGACGGCCTCGTGCTCGTCGTCGAAGACGTCGAAGACCGACACGATCTGGGTGGCGCCGAGCACGCCGTAGAGCTTCGGCGGCAGGTTCACGAGGCGAATCGTACCGCCCGCCTCCGTCACGCTGTTGTGCGCCGCGATGAGCTCGCCGAGCCCCGAGGAGTCCATCTTGGACACATTCTGCAGGTCCACGAGCAGCTTCGCACCGCCGCTGCGCGTCGCCGCTTCGATGGCCTCGCGGAGCGCCACGTCGCCGGCGCCGATGGTGATCTTCCCCCGGGGCTCGAGGATGGTGACCTCGCCCACCTGTCGCTGTGA
>DATIVB010000287.1:0-9627 GCA_035466375.1 Chondromyces sp. | reverse complement strand
TCAGTTGATGAGGCCGCGGATCAGATCCACCGCCTGCTCGTGGTTGAGGTTCTCGTCGAGCTCCAGGCTCTTGATATCGGAGGCGCCCTCGGGGTCGAGCTCGAGGTAGTGCAGCCGGTCGCCCTCGTCTCCGTCCCAGTGGAGGAAGATGTCGAGCCCGCGGCCGACCTCGATCTTGGTCCTGCCCAGCGGCACATCGGGCCGCAGGGCGATCATCGACGGGTTGCGGAGGATGATGATCTGGCGCCGCCGCTTTCCGGGCGCCGACTCGTCGGCGACCGTCTCGGCCTGCAGCTCGATGGTCTGGAACAGGCAGTCGCCGAAGTCGGTGGCGAAGACGTGCAGGTTGCCGGACACCGGGTCGCGGAGGAGCTTCGGGTGCTTGAGCTCGTCGCCGCCGGCGATGTCGAAGCAGGCGACGCCGTAGGGCAGGAAGTCGACCAGGGCCGCCTGCTCGGCATCGCGGAGCAGCGGCGTCCCGTCGTCGCGCACCGGCAGCGCCATGTACACCGCCGCGCCGACGTCGTCGTCGTTCGCCCGGCTCCACCACACGAGGTGGATGAAGGTGGTGGCGATCTCGACCTCGGTCGGCTCCTGGTCCGGTTCGGGCTCTTCGAGGTAGGTGGAGACCACCCGCTGGACCATCATCTGCGGGTATGAGGCGGCGGTGCCGTCGTTGCCCGCCACGGTGATCGGACCCATCCAGGTCCCGTCCACGAGGGTCGCGATGCGCACCCGGGCTTCCATGTCCGTGCTTTTCTGCCAGAGAACGTAGAGGGCTCCGGTGGCCGGGTCCACTCCCACCTGCAGGGAGCCCGACTCGATGCCGGCGGTCTGGGGGACCGCGAGCTCGCTGAGCGTGCCGTCGGCATGCCGGGCGGTGACCACCGCCTGGTTGTCGACCACGGCGACCGCGTACAGGTCGCCGGCCCTGGTCAGCGTCCTCGGCCCGGTGGCGCCGGCCGCGCCGGCGAGGCCGAGCACGATGACGGCGATCAGCACGGCTCTGATGCCCCTCATCGCTACCCCCTCAGGTTCACCACGGAGGTCAGATCGGTGGCGAGGAAGACGTCGATGATCTCCTCCGACACCCCGGCCTCCGGGTAGTACGCGGTGAGCTCGCGCAGGTATCGGCGAGCCCCGAAGGTGTCGCCGCGTCTCACCGCGATCTCGCTCAGAAGAAACAGGCAGTTCTTGGCGATCCGTTCGTCCGAGTGCTCGACCGCGAGCTCGAAGGCCCGCGCGCCGCACTCCCCGGCTCGCTCGAGGTCATCGGCGAGCACGTAGCCGTAGCACAGGTCCTGCAGGGTCTCGTACAGGTAGCTTTCGGCGCCCATCGTCTCCATGACGGCGCGCGCCCGCTCGCAGTGCTCGAGACCCTCCTCGAGTCGGTCGGTGCACATCTTGACGTAGCCCAGGTTGTCCTCCACCTGGGCGGCCATCACCGCCTGGTAGCCGTCCGCCTCGTGCGCTTCCAGGCAGCGGCGGAAGGCGTCCTCGGCCTCGTCGAAGAGCGACGCGCGGGCCGCCAGCGTGCCCACGAGGTTGAGGCTGCGGTGCTCGAGGCTGCGGTCGCCGAGCTCTCGGGCGAGGGCGGTGGCGCGGCGGGCGTAGCTGTGCGCGCGCTCGAAGTCGTCCGTGGTGAAGTAGGCGACCCCGGTGCAGTAGGCGGCGAGGAATCGGTTGCGGGTGTCCGAGCTCGCGAGCAGGATCTCTTTGAGCCTGGGAATCTGGTCGGCGCCCTGGTCGAGCTCCACCAGGACCGAGCAGCGGTTGCAGAAGGCGCGGTCGCCGAGTTCGGTCTCGCCGAGCTCGCGGGCGATGCCCTCGGCTTCAGCGAAGAGCTCCGTCGAGCGCTCCAACTCGCCGACGCCGAGCGCCTCCTCGGCGCGCCGCATGAGCTCGTCGTAGCGCGCCCTCACGAGCCCTGCTCCTCGAGGCGCCGTGCGGCCAGCGAGCGCCGCTCCTGGCGCTCCCGCCGCAGCTTGAACTCCAGGAACTCCTGGACCTCGGCGCGCGCCGCCGGGCTGAGCTCGCGCAGCATGTGCAGCAGCTGCATGTCCTGCTGGCTGAGCGGCTGCTGCTTTTCGCTGGGCTTCGCCTGGGTGCCGAAGAACTCGGCCAGCTCGAGGTCGAAGACGGCGAGGATCTTGAACAGGTTGTCGAGCGACACCCGATACTCGCCCTGCTCCATGCGCGACAGGTCCGACTGCTGGATGCCAATCTGGCGCGCCAGCTCGGCCTGCGTCAGGTGGCGCTCCTTGCGCAGCTTCCGCAGGCGGCTGCCGACGGCGGCCACCTGCGGCGTGCCCTGCTGCGTTTTCTCGGCCACTCTGATTGGCCTTCCTCCGCGGCCTGTAGTACCATCCCGCGGCGGCGTCGGGCGCAGTTTTGCCAGACGTTCCCTATCATATGCCGCTGCAGCAAGAGCGTCAAGGACCGGCTCACGCCGGCAGCCGGGCCGACCGGTCGCCGCCGGCTGATGTCCACCGGACCTTGGCGACCGGAAAGGTGGCACCGAAGTCATGAAAGGACGCCTGCTGGCGGTGTTCCGGCTCCCGGGCACGATGCTCCGGCACCGCTTCCTTCTCCGACAGCTGGCCTGGCGGGCGTTTCAGGCGCGCCACGCGGGCTCTTTCCTGGGCTGGTTGTGGACGCCGGTGGCCACGGCCGTGCAGTTCGCGCTCTACATGGTGGTGTTCTCCGCCATCCTCGAGATCAAGGTCGAGGGGCTTGGCATCGATGTTGCTAGGCGTCCCGCCGTGGGTTTCGGGGTATTCCTGATCACCGGGCTGGTACCGTTCCTGGCCCTCAACGACGTCGTGCTGCGCGCGGCGCGCCTGTTCCGCGCCCACGCCAGCCTCGTGCAGCGGGTGCGGATGCCGGCCGAGGTGCTGGTGGTGGGCGATGCGCTGGGCACCATGCTGCACCACGCGATCTCGTTCGCCCTGGTGGTCGCCTTCTGCGCGTGGCGCGGCCACCTCGGGCTCGCCGGTTTGCCGTGGGTCGTGCTCGGCCTGGCGGCGCTCGTGCTGTGGATCATCGGCCTCGCGCTCTGTGTCAGCCTGCTCGGCGCGCTGCTGCCGGACCTGGCCGAGCTGATCGGGCTCGCCCTGCAGATCATGTTCTACGCGGCGCCGATCGTGTATCCTCTCGCCCTGGTGAGTTCGCCGGCGGTGCGCGGCCTCATCGAGGCCAATCCCATCACGCCGCTGCTCGGGGTGCTGCGGGCCGGGCTCGTGGGCGCGGCCCCGCCGTCGGCGACCGCCGTCGCCTACCTCTTCGTCGGCGGGGGCCTGTCCTTGTGGCTGGGGTCGGCGGCGCTCGATCGGTGGCGGGGCTCGATCCCCGACCTCGTGTAGTTCTGATGACTGAAATTCAACAATGACCGAATGACCGGAGGTTTTCGATGAAGCGTCAGACAATCGTCGCGGCCGTGACGGCCGCCGCAGTGATCGCCGGGTCCGGTTGGGCCCAACAGGCGCCGCCGCCACCGCAGGCCACGCCACAGGCGCCGGCCGCGGAGGAGTCCGGGCCGCAGCCGCGCATGACCGAGGAGCAGAAGAACCGGCTCATGCAGCACTGGAAGATGAGGCCCGAGCAGACCTGGTCGGAGTTCATCGCCGATTGGCTGACCCCGAAGCCGTTCTCCAAGAAATACGCGGTGCAGATCGACGAGAAGTACGCGTATCCGCACATCGCGTCCAGCATCAAGATGGAGATCGTGCGCGAGGACGAGGACACGGTGTGGCTGCGCGGCGTGCCGCCCGAGAACCCGGAGTCGCCGTTGTACCCGATCTGGGCGCAGTCGCAGGCCAACGAGGCGCTCTACCTCGACCAGCTCGAGGCGATGCAGACGCCGGGCGCTGTTCTGTTTCTCGACTTCCGGGCGGAGCAGCTGCCGCCGCCGTTCCAGGACGGTTTGCAGTTCGAACCCGTCGCAGGCGGCCTGCCCAAGGCGGGGCGCTGGCAGATGGGCTTCGCGGTCGCCGACATGAACGGCGACGCCAAGCCCGACCTCGTCTTCCCGCCGGCCCGCAAGGGCTTCATGGGCCGGCCGAGCATCTTCCTCAACCAGGGCGACGGCCGGTTCGAGCCCTGGGAGGACGTCGTCTGGCCGGGCAACCTCTCCCTCGATTACGGCGGGGTGGCGGTGGCCGACCTCAACGGTGACGGCCACCAGGACATCGTGGTCGCCGTCCACTTCTCGTCGCAGTTCGTCATCTGGGGCGAAGGCGGCGGCCGCTTCACCAGAGCCGAGAAGCTGCCGTCTCCCGATCCGCGGCTGTCGTCGCGGGCGGTGACCATCGACGACTTCGACGGCGACGGAAGGCCCGACCTCGCCTTCGCGGCGGAGATCGACTTCGACCTCACGACCAGCGAGGCCATCGAGGACTCGGCCTGCGTGTGGGTGCTGCGCAACCGGCCGGACGGCTGGGTGCTCGACACCAAGGGCCTGCCCGACCGCCTGATCGCCGACGTCATCCACTCCGCCGACATGGACCAGGACGGGAAGCCGGACCTGGTGGTGGCCTCGAACTCGTCCGGCGAGCGCCGCCTCGTCTACCTCAATCGCGGCGCCGAGGGTTGGGAGCCCGCAGTCTTCAAGGGCGTGCTCAGCGCCGCCTACCACTACGACGTGGTGCCGGCGGGTGACGAGCTCTTCGCCACCTTCATCCAGTTCAACATGATCGACGGCAAGGCGCAGGCGCGCAACGGCCTCATCCGCTACCCCATGTCGTACTCGCAGGAGGTGTGGAAGGACGGCTCGCCCCTGGTCTGGGACAAGGACCGGGTCGGTGTCTACTTCCGCCTCGCCGCCGGCGATGTCAACGGCGACGGCCGCACGGACGTGGTGGCGAGCCGCAAGACCGGCGGCTTCGAGGTCTATCTGCAGACCGAGTCCGGCGATTTCTACCAGGAAAAGTCGCCCGAGCTCGCGAGCACCGGAGTGGCGTACGACGTCAAGCTGCTCGACCTCGACGGCGACGGGCGCAAGGACATCGTCGCCGGCCTCGCGCCGGCGGGCGGCAATCCGGGAGGCATCCGGGTGTGGCTGACCAGGCCCAGGTCGTAGGGGCCGCGGGTGCCGCTCCACAGATCCCGCCGAACCTGTTGCAGCCGCGAGGCTTGACTTGCGCTGCACGGAATGGGAAGATGCGGAAGCGTTCGAAGGGCCCCTGGGAGGCCCGCCAGTGCTTGACAGCGGGGGATACCGGGTGCTATATTTTATGCTGTCACGACATATTGAAACGTCAAAATGCTGAAAGTAAATTATTTACGGGAGGTGATGCGGAACAGAGGTGGAGCGAAGAGTCCGCATGCCGGCTCGTTCTGAGCCGCGCAACGACGCCCAGATATCGAGAGTTCGAGAGGAAAGGAAGGAGTTGAGCATGAAGAGGTTTCTGACAATTGCGGTGGTCGGGGTCATGGCCCTCGGCCTGAGCAGCGTGGCGTACGCCAACTACTGCTCGTTTGACGCGGTGCCGTCGGCGACGCTGCTGTTCCCGTTCGTCGCCTACGACTACGAGGGCGGCTTCGACGGCCAGACCACCCAGCTGGCGATCACCAACGTCTCGGCAGAGGCGCAGATCGTCCACATCACCGTCTGGACCGACTACTCGGTCGCGATCCTCGACTTCAACATCGTGCTGACCGGCTACGACGTGGCGCGGATGAACATCCGCGACATCCTCGGCTTCGGCCTCCTGCCCACCGAGGACGACGCGACCGGCCGCAACGACAACATCTGGCAGCACCTGATCAGCTCGTCGGCGCCGTTCTACGGTGACAACTCCGGCGGCACCCCGTTCGACGACGGCCCGTACTCGAGCCACAACGAGCTCCTGACGACCACCGTCGGCTACACCAACCTGCCGGACCCCGAGCCCGCGGGCACCTACCCGTCGCTCGGTCTGGACATGCGCTGCAACCCGTTCGCCCTCGGCCCGCCCTACAGCCGCCCGGCCTACATCGCATCGCCGTCCAACTACGTCGACCCGATCCCGCAGGGCACCCTGGACATCTTCGAGGGCTACCTCAAGGCCAGCCAGACCGCTGCCAAGTCCTACGTGACCTGCGCGACGACCCCGAGCCTCAACGGCTCGCTGTACGACTTCCCGGCCGACCCGTGGTTCATCACCCGTGAAGACGGCCCGGTGTGGCTGTACGTGACCGCCGACGTCGTGCGGGCCTGCAACAAGGACCTGCCCGACGGCGCCCCGACCACCTACTTCAACGCCGACCGTACGACCACCGAGGGTGTGATCGATGACAACGTGCTCATCGGCGACACCATCTGGCTCGACAGCCTGAACCGGTTCTCCGAGGCCGACCATGCGGTCCACCTCGAGGCCGACCCGGGCTTCCAAGGCGTGGCGACCTTCTACGAGCGCTACCTGGTGGCCGGCACCGCCGACTACCGCGAGCCGCTGCCCACCGCCTGGGCCTTCCGCTACCAGTACCTGCCCGAGGTGGGCATCAACACGTGGGTCCGCGCCTTCAAGGCCTCGACCTTCAACCGCACCGTGCTCGATCTCGCGAGCGTCCGCAGCTCCACCACCCTGGTGGCCAACTGGGGCCAGATCTCGGTTCCGGGCCCGGCGACCCTGTACGCCTCGGTCTGCATCCCCTACACCTACTGGGCGTGGGACGAGGACGAGAACGTCAACACCGTGACGTCGGAAGAGGACCCGTGGTCCGGCGGCCCGGCCGCCCCGATCCGCCCGGTGCCGAACCTGCTGCCCCTGGAGACTCAGGAAGTCGCCATCGACCAGTTCTTCCTGGTCGGCCAGGGTGACGGCGATGCCTTCGGCTGGCTGCTCTTCGCGTGGCCGGAGACCAACATCGGTAGCGCCGGCCTTGCCGACGACTACTACCAGACCTGGATGGGCGTCAAGTACTCCGGCTTCGGCGACTACACCGCCGCCATGTCGGGTGCCGTGATGGCCAACTACAACTGCAACGTCAACGAGACCGTGCCGCTGTTCAACCTCGGCCAGTACTCGTTCAACCCGCCGCAAGGTCCCCCGACCGAGTAAGCGGAGCTCAGTTCAACCTCAGAGGCGGCCCTCGGGCCGCCTCTTTTTTTCCGCAGCGCAGCTCCGCCGGCTGCGCTGCGGAAAAAAGGCGGGTGACCACGGTCACAGCATGGGCGCGGAATCATAAGTTATTGAAATAAATGAGGCCTAAAGAGCCGCTGGGGTTTGACACCCGGGGCTCTTTCGGCTACTTTTCGAGGGTGGAGGTGAGCATGATCCGCTCCCCGTTCAAGGTTCCGATCTCCAGCCGCATCCTCGCCGGCGCGCTGGTGTGTGCCGCGCTCGTCCCCGCTCTGCCGGCAGCCGCGCAGAGCTACTGCCAGGAGTGGACCCAGGTCCTGCTCGACACCTCGTACAGCTGCGTGTCGGACCCCCGCCGCGAGCGCGCCTTCGGCGTCGAGACGTTCGCATGGAAGGGCCGCGACTACCTCGCCCTCAACGCCGGCAACGAGCTCTGGATCTACAACATCGACAACCCCGCCCAACCGGTTCTCGTCGCCGAGTCGGCCTTCGAGTTCGGCACCGTCGGCGACTCCGACTACGACCTCCTCGAGTTCGACGTCGGGAACGACAGCCGCTTCGCAGTCCTCGAGCACAAGAAGGTGCGCACGGTGGTGGTCGACCTCGGCACCGCCGAGGTGCCGAGGTTCAGCGGCCACACCAAGTACGAGGCCACCTATCCCGGCGGCGTGGTCTTCAACCACGGCGGCCAGAGCTACCTGGTGACCCGCGCCAACGACCGCTGCAGCCTCAACGCCGGGCTCTTCACCGTCAGCTCCACCTCCAACCTCGGCTTCGTGCAGTGTCTCGACGTGAACGGCACCGGGCTCCGGCTCAACGGCGGCCAGACCCTCGCCGTGGGCGCCGACACCTACCTCTACCTCGGCGACGGCGACAACGGGACCGCCCGCACCTTCAAGGTCAGCGGCACGGGTGCGTCGGTGAGCGCCAGTTACGTGTCGACGCCCTCGGGGATGCGCGCCTACGGCGACTCGCTCTCCATCGATCCGCACAACATGCTCGCCGCCTCGGCCAACGTGGACACCGGCCGGGTGACGATCTACGACATCTCCAACCCCGGCGTGCCGAGCGTGCGGTGGCAGTTCGACAAGAAGTGGGCGCACCACGTGGCGCTGCGCTCGGTGGGCGCCGGGGCGACCCCGGTGCTTTCCGTGGTCGCCGGCGCCGGCATCAACACGGCCCAGATGTTTCTCATCAAGTCGGCGGGCCCCGAACCGGTGGACAACGCCTTCTGGTCCGACCTCTCCGAGCCCCACAACGAGTTCCAGGCCTGCGTGCTCGACACCTCGGGCACCCTGTCGCCCAACGGCGACGCCTTCTACTGGAGCCGTTTCACGCTGCACCAGGTGTTCGACACCTCGCGCTGCCTCGGGCCCAGCAACGCGATCGCCAACCTGAGCGTCACTCCGAGCTCGGTCTTCCCGGGCCAGACGGTGACGATTGCCGACACGACCATCGGCTCCTACGACCGCTGGGAGTTGTGGGCCACCGAGCAACCCGGCGGCGCGACCTACGGCTACCCGAGCATGTCGCCCACCAATCCCCACAGCTTCAATCTCACCATCCCTCAGGACCTCGCGGTGGGTGTGGCCTACACCGCCTCGGTCGCGGTGGAAAGCGACGAGCTGACGCCGACCACGCCTGCCGCAGACGCTCCCATCACCATCAACCGCACGCCCACGGCGAGCTTCACCGTGACGCCGGAAGCCGTGATCGTCGGCGAAACGGTGAGCTTCGCGGCCACCGTCAGCGGCGGCACGCCCGCGAAGGGGCCGTCCGACACGGCCGCCTACGAGTGGGAGGTCATCGCGCCGAACTCCACGTCGACGACCTACACCGGGCCGACCGTGCCCGCCCTGGCGCTGGGCACCGCCGGCGACTGGCTGGTCAAGCTCCGGGTCAACTACCTCCACGGCTCAGAGCCCAGCTTGGACCCCGACGGCGACGGGCTGTACGAGGCCGTGGCCCAGACCACGATTCCGGTGACCTCGGTGGCGGCAGCCTTCAGCATCACGCCGGCGAGCCCCCTCAACACCCAGCAGATCACCCTCAACGGGCTCGCCTCGAAGCCGGTGGGCGGCAACCTGAGCTTCTTCTGGCGGGTCTTCGGACCCACCAACCGCGGCGGCGAGGGCGTCAACCCGAGCGAGTACGGAGGCTGCCCGGCCAGCCACACCTGCCTGATCCCGTCCGACACCCTGGAGTGGGGCGCCTACAACGTGGAGCTCACGGTGACCAACCTCGACGACAACGAGGACTCGACGGCCACCAAGACCATGGCGGTGGGCAACGGCGCCATCCAGCCGGCCTTCACCTGGGCGCCGTCGAGCCCCGACATCGGCGACAGCGTGATCTTCACCATCCAGGGCGTCGAAGTGCCCGTCGACAAGGCCACCTGGACCATGGGCGGCACCGGCTGCGACGGCGCCAGCTCGACCCAGGTCTGCACGCCGTCCGCGTTCGCCGACTGCAAGGCATTGGCCTTCAAGTACGCCTCCAGCGGCACCAAGGTGGTGGGCCTGACGGTCTAGATCGACGGCGACTGCTACACCGACGAGCGCACGGC
>DATIVB010000286.1:0-3412 GCA_035466375.1 Chondromyces sp. | reverse complement strand
GGACGACCTGGTGGTGGTGGCCGCGCCGCGGCTGTTGAAGGAGTTCACCGACGACCCGGCACAGCCGGGCGGCACGACGACTCTGCAATTCACGCTCAGCCACGACGAGCTGGCGGCCGGCGACGCGACCGGGATCGGTTTCACCGACGACCTCGACGCGGTCCTCAGCGGACTGGCGGCGGTTGGACTGCCGCAGGCGGACGTCTGTGGGGCCGGCTCGCAGATCAGCGGCACCTCGACGCTGAGCTTCAGCGGTGGGTCCCTGGCGCCGGGCGAGGAGTGCACGTTCGCGGTGATCCTGCAGGTCCCCGCGGGCGCCGCGGTGGGCTCGTACGCCAACACCACCAGCGCCGTCTCGGCGACGGTGGCCGGCGTGGAGACCACCGGCAGCTCGGCCTCGGGCCAGCTCATGATCGCCGGCCTGGTGCTCGGCAAGGAGTTCACCGATGACCCGGCCCTGCCGGGCGGCACCGCCACCCTGCGTTTCACGATCGAAAACCTGAGCGCCGCCGAGGCCGCCACCGACATCGTCTTCCAGGACGCCTTGAGCGGGGTGCTCGGCGGGCTCGCGGCCAGCGGGCTGCCGCTGGCCGATGTCTGCGGCGCCGGGTCCTCGCTGGCCGGCCTGTCCGCCAACACGCTGCTCAGCTTCCAGGGCGGCAGCCTCGGTCCGGGCGCGAGCTGCCAGTTCGACGTCATGCTGGACGTGCCGGCGGCCGCGCCCTCGGGCAGCTATCCCAACACGACGAGCGGCTTCCGGGCGTTCATCGGCGGCTCGAACGTGTTCTTCCCCAACGCCGCCGACCAGCTCGAGGTCTCGGCGGAGCGCCTGGCCCTGAGCAAGGAGTTCACCGACGACCCGGTGGCCCCGGGCGGCACGGCGACCCTCCGGTTCACCGTCACCAACCTCGACCCGTCGCTCGCCGCCACCGGCATCTCCTTCACCGACGACCTCGATGCCGCGCTGGCGGGATGGACGGCCGTCGGCCTGCCCGCGGCCGACATCTGCGGCGTCGGGTCGCAGATCGCCGGGACGGGGCTGCTGAGCTTCACCGGCGGAAGCCTTCCGCCCGGCGGCTCGTGCACCTTCGACGTCGTGACCCAGGTGCCGGCCACGGTGTCGGTCGGGGCCCGGGTCACGAACCTCACCAGCGTGCCCTCCGGCTCCATGAGCGGCCTGCCGGTGACGGGCGCCCCGGGGAGCGACGACCTCGCCGTCGAGGCCCTCGGGTTCTCGAAGAGCTTCACTGGCCCCGCCACGCCCGGCGGGCGGACCACGCTCAGCTTCGTCGTCCAGAATCTCAGCGCCGGCTCCGGCGTCGCCGGGCTCGCCTTCACCGACGACCTCGAGGCCGTCCTGGCAGGCATGCGGGCGGTCGGTCTGCCGGCAGTGGACGTGTGCGGCGCGGGATCCGAGTTCGCCGGCACCTCCCTGCTGTCCCTGCGCGACGGGGCGCTGGGCCCGGGCGAGAGCTGCACCATCGAGGTGGAGGTGGAGGTTCCGGCATCGGCGGCGCCCGGGAGCTACGCCAACGTGACCTCCGAGCTGTTCGTGGCCGGCGTCCCGTCAGCCGCGCCTGCAACGGCCCCCCTCGAGGTCGAGGCAGCCGCCGCGCCCGCCGCCATCCCGGCCTCGACGCCCCTCGGCTCGCTGCTGCTGGTGCTCATGATCACGGCCGCCGCCGCCTGGGTGTTGCGGATTCAGAGGTAGTTCCGCCTTCTAGCCATCGCTCTTCTGCAGGAACCACAGGTGGTATAGCTCGGCCTCGGCGTCGCCGTCGGGAAGAAGCTCGAGCGAGATCGAGTTGCGTCCCTGGACGAGCAGGTGGCGCGGGATATCGTACCGCTCCTCTCCCCACGACTCGTGGCCGCAGCCCAGGGCCAGCTGCTGCGTCGAGCGGCGGCCGTTGACCCGCACCCGGAGCCGGCTGCAGGCGGTTTGGTCGTGGCGGATCACCATCACCAGGTCGCGGCCGATCGAGACTCCGTCAACCACCCACCTGGCCGTGCCGAAGATGCGCCGGCCTTCATCGCGCAGGGGTAATGGACCTTCGGGCAGGTCGTAGCCGAGCAGCTTTTCGTGATCGACGCGGGTGAGGCCGCGCCCCCGCGGCAGGAGCTCGATGAACTCGTGCGCCTGCTCGGAGTCGGGGAGCCGGACGTCGAGGCGGGCGACGAGCCGGTGCGACTCCAGGAGCTCCCGGTGGACGACCATCCGCTCCTTGGGCAGCAGCCGCGAAGGGTCGCTGAAGACGACGTCGTCGCGCTGCCGCAGCTTTGCGAGAAGCGACGGTGCGGGGTCGAAGAGGTCGATGTCGAAGTAGCGCCGCTCGTCGATGCGGACGCTGACGGTGACCTCGTCGGGACGGTCGACCGAGGCCAGGGCGAGCGGCACCATGCTCAGGCGCTCGGTGTGGACGAAGGCGCCGGCGCCCAGCTTCCGCATCGCATGGCGATCCGACAGCACCCGCTCGTGGCCGAGGCGGCCGCGCACCTCGTCCGGGCTGAGCGGGCTGCGGGCGATCTGGCGGCAGGTGAGGCCGTGCAGGTCGAGAGTGGAGCGGCGGGCGAAGTAGGGCAGCATGCCGGCGGCGGTGGTCGCGATGCGCAGGTCCTGCGGGAGCACTGCATCGCAGGCGCGTCCGATCTCGTCCCAGGCGTGCTCCGGTTCCGCGTACTTGGCGAGCGACGGGATGTGCTCCTGGCCGGCGACCATGGTCCGCCGGGCCCGTGCACCACCTGCGGCGGCGCTCAGGCCGAGCCATGCCACCACGGCGAGCGCCAACGCGAGCGCGACCAGCCTGGCGGCCGCCGTGGGCGGCCCCTCGTTCGCGATGCCCCGCCCGGAAAGCGCGGGGCCGGCGAGGCGCTCCGCGATCAGATAGGCCGCGATGCCGATCGCCGGCACGAAGACCCCGGTGACCGGCATCAGGAAGCGCCACTCCATGAAGTCGCCGCCGAGACGCCAGAGGTAGAGGACGGTGGCGGCGGAGCCGAGCGCCGCGCCGGCGAGGAACCGGCGCACCGCCCCGCTGCGGGCCAGCGGGATCGCGATCAGGGGCAGCAGCAGGTAGGGCCGCAGGTCGTACACCCGGAGGAATGTCTCGAGGTACTCCCGGCCGCGCTCCCAGGCCGGGAGGTACGCCATCTTCGCGTAGTAAGTGTTGGGGAAGAGGTCGCCGTAGTAGCCGAGACGCCAGCCGGTGAACGGGATGTAGATCACGATCACCGGCAGCATCAGGGCCGGTACCCAGCTCTCCCAGAACGTTCGCCTGCGCAGCCAACGCCACTCACAGGCGAGCCCGGCGAGCGCGACGCCGGCGATGAAGGGCGCGGTGTCCGGCCGCGTCAGCAGGAGCGCTGCGACCGTGAGGCCGAGGAGGGCGGCCCGCGCCGGCCGCTCGAGGTCCTG